>NZ_CP038017.1:1200000-1500000 GCF_012222825.1 Allofrancisella frigidaquae
TCTCTAGATTTTACTACTCCAAAGTTCAAGTTACTTTTACTCTTGGATATTTTTTTAACTAGCTGTGCATATTCTTTGACCGAATGCACATACCCACTTCCTAAAGGATAATTATAAAAGCCTACATGATCTAATTTTCTATTTAATATGTAACAAATTGCACTAACCACATCATCTATATATATAAAATCTTTTTTCTGTACACCAGTAGTTAAGTTAATATTTCTAACATTTTTTAAGCAAGAGTCAATTACAAAAGATGTAAACTTATTCTTAGCATCTTCTTCACCATACATGTAATTTAGTAAAACATTCTCAACTGTTATATTTTTAACCTTTGAATAATACTCTAACCATTCTGTGAACTGTTTTTTTGAAAGCGAGTATGGATTAAAAAACTTGTCCAAGATGGTATCTACATTAATTACCCGTGATAAAGAATCAGTCTTACATAACAGCGTTTCAACCACCTCTAATGGGAAATTTAAATTTGCTTGTGTAACAAAACTATCAGATTCGCCACTCCTACCATAACAGGTTGCAGCATGTATTAATATAGAAATATCCTTATGCTTATCAAGCATTTTACTTAGCTCATCCGCATAAAAAATATTCGACTTAAATTTAAATAAGTTATTTTCTAAACATGAAAAATCAGATGTTCTTCGGACTATCACAAACACTTCGAATCCTTTCTGAAGAAGCTCTCTAACTAGACGACTACCTAAATATCCAGTAGCACCAGTTACTAATATTTTTTTCATATAAATTTATTTATATTGCTCTAAGAATTTTGTTGTATTAGTATGTACATAGTCCATCATCACTTGGGTTAGCCCATGATGGCAAGCTAGCAAGATACCTCCTTTCATAACTGCATCAGAATTAGGATAGCCTCCATCACAAGCAATATGAGGAATATCTCTAAATCCAGGCTGTCTTAAAATATTACCTGTAAACACAGTACGAGTTTGAATATTACATTTTTCTAGAAATATTTGCATATCTGTTCTTGTAAATGGTGCTTTTTCTCTAACTGTAAGAGGAAATGCTAACCAGCCAGTTCTACAATTTTCTAATGTTTTTGGTAAGATAAACCAATCTTCATATTTTTTGAAAAATTCTATCTGTTTGTTAAACCATTTATTTCTAGCGTCTATGTTTTTATGTAGTTTTGATAATTGCACCAAACCAAATGCTGCCCCCATTTCAGAAGGTTCAAGATTATACCCTAATGCTTCAAAAACAAATTTAGCATCATAGCGAATCCCTTCTATGTCTATATTAAATCTATTTTCAATAGCTTCTGACTCTACAAACAATGATGAGCTTCTTCCCCAACTTCTAAGCAACTTAGCTTTAGCATTCAGCTTCTTATCATTCACACAAAGCATTCCACCATTACCAGCACAGTTAATTACATGTGAACCATAAAAACTAGTGACACTAATATCGACAAATCTTCCTGAAGATGCACCATCAATTTCCGCACCTAGAGTATCACAAGAGTCTTCTATTGTTATTAGATTGTATTTATCAGCTATGTCTTTTAATTTTCTCCAGTTTGGAAGGTTCCCTAAAAGGTTTGGAATCATCATAGCTTTTGTCTTTGAAGTTATCATTGATTCAACTTTATTTACATCAATATTATATGTTCCTTCTTCAACATCAATAAATACTGGGATCAAACCATTTTTAACTATAGGAGCTACAGTTGTAGAAAATGTAAGAGCAGGAGTAATAATTTCTGAACCCTTAGGCAAGTTTAACAACTCTATTGACAAATAGTTTGCTGAAGACCCAGAATTTACCATAATACCATATTTTTTATCATACAGCTCAGCAACCCTAGACTCCATTTCTCTAACATTTTTTCCCATCTGTGTAGAAGTTTTTAGACAGTTAACTACAGCATCTATCTCTTCTTGACCATGCACAGTACACCCATAAGGTACAAACATTTTATCTTTATAAATCATATTTTCTTCCTTTCATATTTTTAATCATTATTTTGTTAAAGATGGATGCATTTCTCAACGATTAATTACTCAATAAATAGCCATCCTAAAAACCTATTTAACACTAAGAAAAATAGTCATTCAATTAATCCATTCAATATTTTTGTCTTTTGCACAAGTAATATAACATTCTAAGTCATTTTCTGTTAATATTTTTTTATTATCTTCATAAAAAGACTTATACCATTTGACTGTTTTTTCAAAAGTAGTCTCACTATCCCAAACATCTCTCCATTTTAATCTAATATGAGCTTTCGAACAGTCAAGTTTTAAAAGGTTTGCTTCATGTAATTGATCAGGATCTTTATTTATCTCATAATCTATCTTGTCCCAATGCTTTTTCACTCTCTTAACAACCTCTTTAACCGTAATACTACCTTCGTCACTAGGACCAAAATTCCAAGCCTCAGCAAACTCTTTTTTCCCCTCAAGAAGCTTTTGTCCAATTTGCAAATACCCACTTAAAGGCTCTAATACATGTTCCCATGGTCTAGTAGCATAAGGATTTCGTATAATCACTTTTTTATTTTTAGACACAGATGTCATAATATCTGTAATAAGCCGATCTTTAGCCCAGTCTCCACCACCTATCACATTTCCCGCTCTACAAGTTGCGATCAAAGTATTATGCGTTTTTTTATACTCATCTAGGTTAAAGTAAGAATTTCTGTAAGAAGTCGCAAGCAAATCTGCACAACCTTTTGATGAGCTGTATGGATCATATCCACCCATAGGATCATTCTCTCTATATCCCCAAACCCATTCTTTATTGTCATAAACCTTATCACTTGTAATATTAACTACTGCTTTTACATTATACATTCTACAAGCTTCAAACACCTTAAGAGTACCAATAACATTAGTTTCATACGTTTCAACCGGACTCTCATAGGATAATCTCACAAGAGGCTGTGCAGCAAGATGAAACACTATATCTGGCTTATAAACTTCAAATATTTGATTTAATTTCACCTGATCTCTAATATCGCCAATAATTGAAGCTATATTAAGATTCAATAGCTCTATATGATTCGGGTTAGTTGGAGCTTCAAGCGAGTATCCAATAACTTTCGCACCCATCCGTGATAACCAATAGACCAACCAAGAACCTTTAAATCCAGTGTGACCTGTAACTAATACTGTTTTACCTCTATAAATTCCACCAAATAGTGAAATCAATTCCAAGTTTTCCATGGTGCCTTGCCACTATCCCAGAGTTTATTTAAATCATTTTTATCTTTCAGCGTATCCATTGGCTTCCAAAACCCATCATGTTTATAAGTGAACATCTCACCATCTAACGCTAAATTCTTAAGTGGCTCTTGTTCAAATACTGTCAAATCATTTTCTATATAATCAAATACTTTAGGTTCACATACAAAAAAACCCGCGTTTATCCAATTTCCATCGCCTTTTGGTTTTTCATGGAAGCTTTTAACCTGGCCATCTCCTGCAATTTCTAATGCCCCAAATCTGCCATCAGGTTGAGCTGAGGTCATAGTAATAGCTTTACCATGAGATTTATGAAGCTTAATTAGTTCAGAAATATTTACATCACTTACCCCATCACCATATGTAAGCATAAACGCCTCATCTCCTATAAACTCTTTAGCCCTTTTTATCCTTCCCCCTGTCATACTGTTTATACCCGTATATAAAAGAGTGATTTTCCAAGGTTCGCTGGAATTATTCAACACGTCTATATTCCCATTTTGCATATCAATTGTAACGTCACTTTGATGTAAAAAATAATTTGCGAAATACTCTTTTATATAATAGCCTTTATATCCAAGAAGCACGACAAAATTATTAAACCCATACTTTGAATATATTTTCATAATATGCCAAAGTATTGGCTTTCCACCTATTTCTACCATTGGCTTTGGCTTTAAATCTGTTTCTTCACTAAGCCTTGTTCCAAAACCACCAGCTAATATAACCACCTTCATACAATACTCCTCTCTCAATTACTCATCCCTCAAATACCACTCATAAATCTTTCTGATACCGTCTTCAAGCCCAACCTTATGATTCCAGCCAAGCTCATGAATTTTAGTAGGGTCTGTAAGCTTAACCATTGTACCATCTGGCTTATCAGCATTAAATTTAAGCTCTCCTTTAAATCCAACAATATCTTTAATAAGCTCAGCCAACTCTTTAATAGAAATATCAACCCCAGTACCAATATTGATATGGGTATTTCTAATTTCTTTAGCATTTTTTGAGTACGTATCTTTGAAGTCTCTATTTTCTAGCAAAAATACACAAGCATCTGCCATATCTTCGGAATATAAAAACTCTCTTCTAGGCTTACCAGTTCCCCATATTTCTACAGAGCTCTCATCTACACCAAACTTCGATAAGTACTGTCTAGCTTCTTCAATAGAGTTCACTTTCAGATCTAGCAATACCTGCTCTATTTTGCCTTCATTTAGAAGTTTTGCAAGATATATCTTTCTAATCAATGCAGGTAAAACATGAGATTTTTCTAAATCAAAATTATCATTTGGACCATATAAGTTAGTTGGCATCACTGATATAAAATTTGTACCATACTGTAAATTATAGCTTTCACACATCTTTATACCGGCGATCTTAGCTATCGCGTAAGGCTCATTAGTATACTCTAATGGGCTAGTAAGTAAACAATCCTCAGACATTGGCTGCGGCGCTTCTTTAGGATAGATGCATGTACTACCTAAAAACAATAATTTCTTAACACCGTGTATATAGCTTTGATGTGTAACATTATTTTGAATCTGTAAATTCTCGTATATAAAGTCTGCCCTATAAGTATTATTTGCAACAATCCCTCCGACTTTAGCTGCAGCTAATATTACATATTCAGGCTTTTCAGTACTGAAAAAATCTTCCACAGATTTTTGATTCGTTAAATCAAGCTCAACATGAGTTCTCAATACTAAGTTAGTGTAGCCTTTAGATTGAAGATTTTTAATAATAGCTGAGCCAACTAAGCCCATGTGCCCAGCCACATATATTTTGCTGTCTTTACGCATTTCAAATTACCCTTTACTCAAAGTAGCTCATAATTTTATAGCCACCTTCTTTTAGGTAAACATCTTTGGTCATAAGTTTAAGATCACTATCCATCATATCATTGACAAGATCTTTCAAATCATACTCTCTATTCCAGCCTAATTTTTGCTCAGCTTTTGTAGGATCTCCTAGCAACAAATCAACCTCAGTTGGTCTAAAGTATCTTGGATCAACACAAACAATAATTTGACCTTTTGATAAATGAGTGAAATCAAGACCTAGCTCTTTTGCTCTATTATAATCAAGTGAATCAACTATGCCCACCTCATTAACTCCTTCATTTTCAAATTTCAAACTAATACCAGCATAAGCAAATGACAATTTCACAAAATCTCTAACTGTAGTAGTCTGACCTGTAGCAATAACCCAATCTTCAGGCTCATCTGCTTGCAAAATCATCCACATCATCTTAACGTAATCTTTTGCATGTCCCCAATCTCTTTTTGCATCAAGATTTCCCAAATACAGCTTATCTTGAAGGTTAAGTGCTATCTTAGATGCTGCTCTTGTAATCTTTCTAGTCACAAAAGTCTCACCACGCACTGGAGACTCATGGTTAAACAAAATACCATTACAAGCAAACATACCATAAGCTTCTCTATAATTCACAGTAATCCAGAACGCATACATCTTAGCTACTGCATAAGGTGATCTTGGATAAAACGGTGTAGTCTCACTCTGTGGAATTGCTTGAACTTTACCATAAAGCTCAGAAGTACTTGCTTGATATATCTTAGTCTTCTTCTCTAACCCAAGAAGTCTAACAGCTTCTAAAATTCTCAAAGTACCAGCACCATCAGCATTAGCAACATATTCTGGAGTTTCAAAAGATACATGCACATGACTCATAGCAGCTAAGTTATAGATCTCATCTGGTTGAGTATCAGCAATAATTCTAGTTAGATTCATAGAATCTGTCATATCACCATAGTGTAGAATCAGATTTCTATTCTCAACATGAGGATCTTGGTATAAGTGGTCGATTCTATCAGTATTAAAAAGCGAACTTCTTCTTTTGATACCATGAACAACATAGCCTTTTTTTAATAAAAACTCAGCCAAATATGAACCATCTTGACCAGTAATACCTGTAATTAATGCTACTTTTTTCATTTTAGATACCTTTTTTACATTATTTAATTAACTCATAATTCAATACAGTCTATTAAACTTGATGAGAGAACCTCTTAATAGACATTGCTGTTCTATACTCATCTAACAGCCTATATTAAATAAACTTAGCTCTGATAATCAAATTTCACTGTCGGGATTAAATCTCTCTACACAACCTAAACCTAATTAAAAATTTTTATCTACAATACTTTAATTATAATATATTAGTCTTAACCATGTATCAAGTTGAGTATAAAATTTACAGGCTTTAAAACATCATTAGATTGAGTGTTCACATATATAACATCTTTATAGCCTTCTAACACCTCTCTCGAGTATGGCTGATCTGAAACAAGTATTTTCAAATCAAATAGCTGCGCTTCCACTAGCGGTAGACCAAAGGTCTCAATATCGCTAGGAAACAACAATAAATCTGAAGATTTATAATATTCCAAAACACGGTCATAACTAAGGTTGCCCACTAACTTAATTTTATTTTCTAGCCTTTTTTCAATTATCAAGTCATAAAGCCTTTTGCTGTCACTTTTAGAAAATGTAAAGACACATTCAAAGTCACTATCTAATTTAGAAAGCCACTCTATTATTAAATGATGATTCTTATACTTAATAGGTGCAGCTGGATAAAAAATTCTAAACTTGGTTTTAGGAATATCATTTATACTAGATATGTCAATATCCTTAATTTCAGGTCTAACTATTTCAATATTATTAGTATTATATTTAAATTTCTCAGCAAAAGCTTTTTTAACCCAACGGGTTTGGACTATAACTCTGCTAACTCTATTTAATCCCATTCGAATAAAAAAAGGATATATATTTCTATAAAACCAAAAAATCCTTTCATCTTTTCTAAAAATATTCCATTGCTTATCAGAAATAGATAAAGCTTGATGAAAATAAACTATTTGCTCAATATTTCCACTTACATTAAGGGGTGTATTTTGTAATGATATAATAGTATCAGGTTTGATGTTTTTTCTTTTCAACTCTTTACTAAAAAGATAGTTATCCCAAAATATCCTTTTTATTCTATTTTGCTTACCAATGTTAAATATTTTTACATTACTAGACTCATATTGTGCTAGTGAATTTAATGAAACAAAAAAATAATAAGAGTTTCTTTTATCTTGTAAAGCCTGTTCCAAATAGCTTTTAAGGATAGCTAAAGCACCACCACTTTTTGCAGCTGGATTATTTATCACTATGTTCACTTAATCACCCAAAAACCATCACCATATTCAATAACATTATCAATAAAAAAAATTCCTTTAATTAACAAAAAAGATATCAATAAAAATAATACTAGACTATACCTTTTCATTTCCATATCTTTTTTAGGTAACATCAAGTACAACAGAAAGAAAACCTCAAACATAAAAGCACGATTACCTAATAATACTGTCGCCAGGATATAGAATGTAGAAATAGCAATAACTCTAACCCTATAATTACCCTTATAAAAACATATAAAAATTAACCCAACAACCAAACTTTTCAGAATATCTGAGATGGTTGTCTTATATATGTAAGCCGAAAACTTATGCAAGATTATACTTTCAAATAGCACAAAAACAAACAATGAAATCATCATAATTATGCAAAAGACTATAGTTTCCTTATTAGTGAGTTTAAAATTACTACGCATATATAAAAATATTGGTATATAGAATAATATCATAGAGAAATGTGATAGAACTGATAATAAAACACATAAATATGATAACTTTATCTTTGCTCTATTATAAAGTAGTAAACTTAGGATTCCAAAAAGAAATCCAAACTTTAATCTTTCAGCTCCTGTATATAAAACTAGAAAATAAAATGAGAATGTAACTATGAGAAAGCCATATATTTTATAGTGCCCCTTATACTTCAAATATGTATATGAGAAAATAGCTAGCAATCCATTCGCTAATGACATCACAAATATCTTACTAAGCCCTAAGCATACAGCCAAATATACTACTGCAAAATATATAGGCTCCTTTGCCCCAATAAAACTATACATACTCTCATACAGTTTATGTATTGATTCTGTTGCTATATTTAACTGAATGTAATCATAAAATTTGTTATAAAATAACTGATCACCCTGGGTATAGTAATGCAATAAAATACTTGATAAAGAATAAACTAAAACAAAAATTAAAACATTTTCGAAAAAAATAGTGTTTCTTCTGATCTTAAAAACCATAATTTGAGTACGATAATAATATTTTCAAAACTTTATCAGAAACATTTGGCATAGAATAATCTGCAACAAGCCTTCTTCTATCGTCAGTTTCTTCATCTAAAATAGCTAATGCTTGTAGGATTTTATCTTTGTTAAGCCCAACCATCATGACTACCCCCTCTTCCATAGCCTCTGGGCGTTCATGAGAATATCTAATATTCAAAGCCTTAAATCCTAATATAGAGCTTTCCTCACTAATCGTACCACTATCACTAAGCACTACTTTTGAGTCTAACTGAAGCTTAACATAGTCATTAAACCCTAGTGGTTTCATAATTTGTATCAAAGGATGAATTTCCAGGTTTTCTTGATCTATCATTTTTTTTGTTCTTGGGTGAGCTGCAAATATAATTGGTAATTCGTAAGTCTTAGCAACCGCATTTAATGATTCCATCAGGTCAAGAAATGATTCTCTATCACTGACATTCTCTTCTCTATGTGCTGATACTACAAAGTATTTACCCTCTTCTAGAGATAATCTTTCAACAATATCAGAGTTGTGAATATCGTCTTTTTTTATCTGTAGCACCTCAAACATGGGACTACCAGTTTTTATAATTCTTTGTGAAGGAAACCCTTCTGCAAGTAGATTTTCTCTTGCAATATCACTATATGGTAAATTTATATCTGAAATATGATCTACTATCTTGCGATTTAGTTCTTCTGGAACTCTAGAATCAAAGCAACGGTTTCCTGCTTCCATATGGAATACTGAAATTTTTCGCTTTTTAGCAGCTATAGCACATAAACAACTATTGGTATCGCCTAATACAAGAAATGCATCTGGCATTTCTTTGTCTAAAACTTCATCAATTTTGATTAAGATATTACCAATAGTCTCGATAGGCTTACCACTAGCTACTGAGTTTAAGAAATAGTCAGGCTTTCTTAAGTTGAAATCATCAAAAAATACCTGATTAAGCTCATAATCATGATTTTGTCCTGTATGAACAAATATGTGTCTGACAGCATGTGTTGCATCTAGTAGTTGTATAGTCGGCACGAGTCTTATAATTTCAGGTCTTGTACCAACAACAGTCATTATCTTTAATTTTTTCATATTATTCATAATATCCTAATAGTTATAAAATTCTTTATTATCTATTATCCATTTTTGCATATCTTGAATCATAATATCATAACTTGGAACATCAAAAGTCTGATTTTTTGTTATGAGAGATTTATCAGTTACATAATTATCATTCTTTAAAATGTTTAAATCATCGCAGGCAAAGTATTTTTTAAAAAGTAATAGTAAATCATATTTACTTATTTTCTGACCATTTGTTAGATGATACAAGCCTTTTAAGTTTTTTATTATTGCTAAATCTATTGATTTTGCTAATAGTATTGTGGTAACCCCCCCCCACATAGCCCTAGTATAGCCATTAATTTCTGACAATTTTCTAGCTTTCATAAACCAATTAAATAATCCTATACCATTTTCATTTATATCTGGACCAATAATAGATGTTCTAATTGTTAAATTTTTAGCATCACCTAACTCACCCAAAGCTTTTGATCTTCCATAAAACGTTCTTGCATCTGTTGAATCATCTTCACTATAACTACCTTTTTCACCAGAAAAAACACAGTCTGTACTTATATGTATTATTTTAGTTGGTAAATATAATGTTATTTTTGCCAAAAAGTTAGGGAGGTATGAATTGATTAAAACAGCCTTATCATGATTGTTTTCAGCATCTGTATTTAATATACCTACTGCATTAATGATATAGTCATATTTATTTGATATAATACAACTTTTTAATAAGTCAAAATCTGAAACATCCATCACAATAGTTTCTTTAAAAATAGCTGGTTTTCTTGCAATCTTATCAACAATATAACCTTTTTCTTCAAAATATATTGATATGACATGACCAGCCATTCCGTTACAACCTAAAACCAAAACTTTCATTATTTACCTATTTATTTTTCTTTATTATTTCTTCAAATGGAGTAAAAATAGCTCTATGCACTTTATTATGTATAATTTCATTATTTGGTCTACTGCTGGTAT
This sequence comes from Allofrancisella frigidaquae, assembly GCF_012222825.1. Lineage (NCBI taxonomy): Bacteria > Pseudomonadati > Pseudomonadota > Gammaproteobacteria > Thiotrichales > Francisellaceae > Allofrancisella > Allofrancisella frigidaquae. Next base: position 1,210,466 of record NZ_CP038017.1, read on the forward strand.
AGTAATACAAAATAAGAGACTTTCTACTCATATTTTCAGGACACTGCAATTTATGTGGATGTCCATGCTGAGTTAAATCACTCGTATTAAATAACACCATATTGTTAAAAACTGGAGGTATTTTATCAACACAATAGGTTAAGTCCTTATCCCAAAATTCAAGGTATCCACCATACTCCTCTTTCCAGTTTTTATTTAGAAAGACTATAACATTTACTCTTCTATACATTCGTATATCATCATTCCAAGTACCATCAACATGAATAGCTAGTTGTCCACCCTTCATAATCTGATTTAGACCACCCCCTCCAAACCAGTAATCAGGCATAAGACCTTTTATACCTGTAAATTCAGACAAAAGCCTACAGAAACGACCAGATTGTAAAGCTTGTACTACAAGCAAAATATTAGGTGGTATATCAAGTTCTGTCTGCCACTTAGTGCGATACTTAACTTGTATACCCTCATCATTTCTAATATCCCAAAATCTTTTATCTTTAATGCTAGGAAAACTATTAATAACATTATTTAATGCTTCATCTGAAAAGAGATTAGATATAGAATCGTAAGAAAAAGGATTTTTGTTCTGGTAAGCAGCCTTATTCTTCTTAACATACTCTTCAAATTTATCAAAATTAAAAACGGTGTTACCGTATATATGCTCCAACATATTACAACTCCCTCTAAAGTTTAATTTTTTCAAGTAATTTAATCATCCCATTAACACTTAATCTTTCCGTGTTATGCGAGTGGTAATCTTCTGCTTTGGCAATAGCACTTTTACCATCTGAGAAATATTTACTATAATTAAGATCCCTATCATCTGCAGCTACCCTATAGTATTGTCCCATATCCTCAGCCCTAGCCATTTCTTCTTTTGTAACTAGTACTTCATATAGCTTCTCGCCATGCCTAAACCCGATAATATCTATTCCTACTTTTTTATTCTTCTTCTGCATTAGAGCTTCAGCTAATGTCTCAATAGTAGCTGCTGGTGCTTTCTGGATAAATAAATCTCCCTGATTTGCGTTTTTAAATGAAAATAAAACCAGATCAACAGCATCCTCTAAGGTCATCATAAATCTAGTCATATTAGGATCTGTAATGGTGAGGTTTTTACCCTCATCTATAAGCTGAGAAAATAGCGGAATCACAGAACCACGACTTGCCATTACATTACCATATCTTGTAATGGATATCTTAGTTTCATTATTAGACAAATTTCTACTTTTTGCTACCGCTACTTTTTCCATCATTGCCTTAGAGATACCCATAGCATTTATAGGATAAGCAGCCTTATCTGTACTTAGGCAAATAACACTCTTTACATTATAAAATATCGCAGAATCTAATACATTCTCAGTACCGATAACATTAGTATTAACAGCTTCCATTGGAAAAAACTCACAAGATGGTACTTGCTTAAGTGCTGCAGCATGAAAGACATAGTTGACCCCTTTCATTGCTGTATCAACACTCTTTCTATCTCTTACATCACCTATATAGAATTTCAACTTATCTGAGTTATATTTCTTACGCATATCATCTTGTTTTTTTTCATCACGCGAGAATATACGTATTTCTTTTATATCACTATCTAAAAATCTATTTGCTACAGTTTCACCAAATGACCCTGTACCACCTGTTATTAAAAGAACTTTATCTTTAAAATCATTTAAACAAGTCATCCAACTCTTCCATTAATTTATTTTTATTAAAGTATTTATGTGAAAACTCTATTGCGTTTTGGGACATTTTAACCATGTCAGTTTCTGGCATAGCTTTCATTTTCAATATATTATTATATAATGATAGCCAATCTCCAGAGTTGTTGACTAAGCCACATTTTGCTTTCATAATTATTTCCTGAACCTCACCATCTGCTGATACCAGTATTGGTTTACCACATGCCAAGCATGACTGTGTTTTACCAGGAATCGTCATTGAAAATATTTCAGATTTAGTCAAACATATCAATGAGGCATCTATCTCATGCATAAAATACTTGATATTTTGTGGAAGTTGCGACTCAATAAAAACAAAATAGTTATCAATACTGTTTTTAGCAATATCCACCTGCAATTGATGCTTATATCGACCATCTCCGACCATATAGAATTTTACATTACTTATATTTGTCTCTTTAAGCTTTAAGGCGACTTTGATAAGAATATCCAGACCTTGTGCTTGGCCTATATTTCCTGCAAAGAGCACCTTAAAACCACTATCATCTTTAAAGTATTTATTATAAATTTGCTCGTCTCTTAATTTAGCCTCCTCATAAAAACTCTCAGCATATTGAGGCCAAAACATTAGTTTTTGTTCATACATATCGTTACGAGATTTTATTTTACTTACAAAACTCCTTGATGAAGTTAAAATCTTGTCACAATTTTTATAAATATAATCAACCATCTTATTGAGTCTACTAAGGATAAATTTATTTTTTAAACCAAGAACAACCTCAACACTTTCTGGCCATAAATCTGTCACATAAATATAGCAAGGAATACGATTTTTCTTCGCAATCTTAATGGCTGGTAAAGCCTGAGTCATTGGTGAAACTTCATATATAAATATATAATCTGGCTTTAATCTAGAAAAAAATGACCAAATAAAACCAGAAATCACAAATGAGATATAATTCAAAGCCAAAAATATTTTATTATTTTTCCTTGGAATTATAGGAATTCTAATTATTTTAACTCCTTTGTAACTTTCTTTTCTCTTACTAAAAAAACCATATCCTTTAAAAAAATTTCCTGAAGGGTAATTAGGTACCGCTGTTAACACTGTGACTTCATACCCCCTATTATATAACTCAACTGCTAAATCATTGACCCTAAAATTCTCAGGATAAAAATATTGGCTAACTATTAAAATATGCTTTTTCAAACTAATTCACCTTTTATAAACCAAATTCCCAAAAACCTTATTAATAAAGCCTATTCTTTTAGCTATTAACTTCACAAGTGGATTAAATAAACCAACCAGATAGGTTTTTTTACCTAATATTTCTTGTCTATAATTTTTTATAAATTCAGAAGTACAAAAATACTTCTCATCTTGTGGCATAAATATTCCACTTTCATTATTTTCAACAATTTCCCTTAATTGTTTAGACAATTTATCAATATGCAACACACTTCGCTGATTTTTAATATCAGGGAATATAAAAGCGTACCTTGCAAGCTTAACCAACTTTGGATAATTTCCTTTTGAGCCTTCACCATATACCATTGGAGGTCTTACTATAACAATTCTAAAATTATCTGATGCTAATGTATTTAATTTAAGTTCTGCCTGAAGCTTGCTATCTCCATAAAAATCATCTGATTTAGGTTCAGTATCTTTTGTTATAATCTTTTGTTGACCTATCGGCGCACTATCACCATAAACTATAATACTACTTAAAAATACAAACTGTCGGACATCTTGGTCTTTAGCTTTCTTTGCTAGATCATAAGTTAGTTGGGTGTTTATTTTATAGTATTTTTCTTTTAGTTTAGGATCTTTTGAAGTATGCGCAATTCCAGCCACATGCAATATAGCATCATAACCACTCAAATCTATATCCGACAAAGAAACATCTCGCAATGATATTTTATCAATATTAAAATCATCCTTACAAAACTCAGAAAACGAGTTTCCAACGTAACTATTTATACCAGTGATTAGAATTTTCTTTTTCATTTTAAATATTTCTTATTATGTTTTTTCTATTATACTGAGGCATAATCAATCTCATAAGTCACATGTCATTAGAAAACAGTTTTGTAAAAGATAAAAACTCAATCTTACTAATTATTGAAACAGCAATATAATCAGCATGAGTTAATAACTTGATAAGCTCTTCATTTCCCTGCAAGAGCTGAATTATTGCATTAGTATCTAAAAAATATCTATTTCCATTCATCTCTTAACTTTCTTTGTTCACTCACAACATCACTTCTCCAAGATAATTTACCAGCAACATCAGAGAAATCACATTTCTTTTTTTCATCATTCTCATCAGGTGTTAAAATTATTACCTTAACGTGTTTTAAATTTAAAGAATCATAGAGACTGGGTATTGTTATTGAATTTTGTTTTACATCTGCTTCAAATTCAATTGCTCTCATGATTTACCTCACTTAGCTATTTAGGACTACATTAGAAATTATAACATAAACTACACATCGTTTAATAATGTTTAACTCATAGTTCATCTCTTATAATCGTTATATTCTGATCTTGTACTATAGGCTTATTTTTTATTTGTTTATCACCTAACATCATTATTTCAGGATAGATAAGTTTTCAACTCTATATTCTTTTGGTATCTCTTGCGTTATAGTTCCATTTGGCAATTGAAAATATATCTGACCATTTTTACTATATACATTTGCCACACCATTATCTAAACTTTTTCTTTGTGCAGCTTTTACTGTTTTTGAAGCTACTTTCAAAATATTTTTTGCTAATTCACTCATCATAAATCCCTTATAAATAGATTGAAATATTCATTATCTAATATTTCATCATCTTCAGCAATTAATTCATAATTGTCATCACCATTAAAAAATAACATCCAATTATCTGCACAGCTTTCAGCAAACTTATTGCCTACATAGCTATTTATACCAGTTATGAGGATTCTTTTTTTCATTTATTTACCACTCGCCAATACCCTGATTTAGTACTACCAACTCTTTTAAGCTTACCTTCTGTTTTTAGATTTGAAATATGCTGTTTAATAGCCTCACTACTCACTCCTACCAGCTTTGCTAATTCTTCTCGTGTCAGGTTTCCATTGCTTTGTAACTCTACTAAGATTCTTTCTTTTGTAGATATTTTCTTAGTTTCTTGGGTAGTTTCTTGGGTAGTTTCTTGGGTAGTTTCTTGGGTAGTTTTATAGAATGTAGTTACAACTGCTGTCCACTCATACTCAAACGTTGGTTTCGGCAAGCCATATTCTATACACTGATTGATTATACTTGTTGTTCCTCTTCCCCAGTTTTCTATAAACCCGCACTTATAAAACACTGTTGCCATAGCCGGGTTGAATGGTTTTGACTGGTGGGGTTTATCAAATTTTTCTATTGGCACCTCACTACTTAGTGTAGCACCGTTATACATCACTAACCTATCATCGTATACCTTTATCTGTAGATTTGAGGTGTTGGTATAATCCCTATGTATAAGTGCATTAATCACTGCTTCTCTTAGAGCTTCATAAGGGTATTCCAGTTTTTCTCTTCTATGCATTCCTTCATATGATATATAAGCTTTGAGATACTTTAATCTCAATACATCCATAATCTTATCGACCTGATCTATCAAGTTTCCCTCTATAATATCACTACTTTGAATGTCTGTTTCACTTAAGAATCTACCTACTTTAGAATGTGATTGTATGTAATATTTCTGTGGATCTTTTGCAAAAAGCAACACAGCTGCTCTTTTAAGATAGTCACCATCATATAAATTAAGTTTACGTAAAAGTTGCTCCAGATTTATTTCGTTTTGAATATCTGGCACTCTATCTTTAGCTAAGTATTTAAACTTTTGTATCGTATCTAAACTGATTTCATCAAGACCAAATCGCTCTTCAGCAATATCATCCCAAGTCTTACCACATTTTTTTAGCAAAAAATTAGTTAGATTTCCACCATTTAACTCTATCGTATTACTTCCACTTCTTTGATAAAATTTACCATTATAAGATGTTGGAGCATATGTTTTTTGTACTAGTATCTCAATATATTCTTTACTTTCTTTTTGTTTTAAAAGAACTGTTACAATACCACCTAATCGATTATTTATCTTATTTGGCAATATTTCTACAAGCCTTTTACTATCGTTGATACCTATTACGTCACCAAGATCATCAATACCAACATACAAAGTCCCACCATCGCTATTTGCAAAAGCACAAATGGTTTTTAGATATTCATCTTTCCATATTTGCTTAAACTCTGTAGTTTGAGATTCTTGTATATTCTTCATATTACTTCAAATCTTTATTATTCAAAGAACCTGTACCACCTTCTACTACACCTTTTTTTGTAAAAACAGAAAATACTGTCAAAAAAATACATTTTAAATCAAACCATGTACTTTTATTTTTGACATAATCTCCGTCAAGCTTGGCTTTAGCAGGTATCGGCAATTCATCACGACCATTTATTTGAGCCCAACCAGTAAGTCCCACAGGTACATCATTTGCCCCATATTTATCACGCTCAGCAATCAAGTCATCTTGATTCCACAACGCAGGACGCGGTCCCACGATACTCATTTCTCCCTTTAGTATATTTATAATTTGTGGTAATTCGTCTAATGAGGTCTTTCTTAAAAAACCTCCAACTTTGGTAATACATTTACTAGGATCTTGCAATAAGTGGGTCGGCATATCTTTTGGAGTATTAACATACATAGTTCTAAATTTATATATTTGAAAAAACTTTTTATTCTGACCTATTCTTTTTTGTTTAAAAAAAATTGGTCCTTTTGAGTCTAGTTTTATAAATAAAATAATAAATAAAAAAATAGGGCTTAAAATTATTAGTCCAACCAAAGATAGAGAAAAATCCAAAAACTTTTTAATGGTTTTATACATAATTAATGAACCTCACACAAAATCTCATAGCACCCAAGTATACCAGATTTTAAATTTTCTGGTATTCTATTCAAATCAAAAAGTAAAATCCTTTTTACTTTTTCCTGCTTGAGTCTCGTTTACATTTGCTTGAATTGATTACAGATGTGTTTTAATAAGAGGTAAAGCTATTGGGACTATGATAGAAGTAATACCAATACCAGCAATCCAATATAAAAATGTTTGCATCCTGTCTATTCTTTTATCGATTTGCTCAAAGCGGTGATTAATGCTAATTTTTGATTCACTAAATCTATCATTGACTTGTTCAAATTGTCTATCGATTTGTTCAAACCTTTTATCAACTTGCTCAAAGCTCTTATCAATTTGTTCAAACCTCTTATCAACTTGCTCAAAACGCTGGTTAATACTAGTTTTTAATTCGCTAAACTTAGTATCGACATCATTTCTTAATCTATCTATATCAACTCTTGTTTCAGCAACAACATCATGAGTAATCTTATGAGCCATAAGATTAATATACTCTTGCTGACTTAGACTAATGTTTTTATCATCGCTCATATTAAATTAACCCATGTGTTTGTTTTGTTATTTTATTTATTATATATTAGTATATAGTATATAAGCAAGCAAACCCTCTTAATAAATCCTTGTGTAGTTGATTACCCGGATAATCAACTATAGTATTGCATTATAATTAATTATTAAGTCTACGCTCAAACTCTGGCACAATTTTCTTCAATATTTCAACTTTATCAGAGCTCTCTTCCATTAATAAATTTATATCTGCCTTCAAAATATTAATATCATAAAAAGTTTTTCTTCCTATAAATATATCTTTATAGTCTGTTCGAACATCGTTCTCATCTATAAGTAATTCTTCATAGAGTTTTTCACCTGGTCTTAAACCTGTGATTTTAATTTCTATATCTTCCCTTCCAGCCAATTTTTTAAATTGCTTAGCAAGCTCTATTATTTTAACAGGTTTACCCATGTCTAAAACAAAAACTTCAGAATTTTCTGCTATAGCACCTGCTTGAAGCACAAGCTCACACGCTTCTGGTATTAGCATAAAGTATCTTGTAATTTCAGGATGTGTAACTGTTAGAGGCCCACCATTTCTAATTTGTCTCTCAAACTTTGGTATCACACTACCACTACTACCTAAAACATTTCCAAATCTAACTGCAGCAAGCTTAGTTTTTTTGGAGTCTACATTTTGTAAATACAACTCGCAAATACGCTTTGTAGCACCCATCACATTAGTAGGACGCACAGCTTTGTCAGTAGATACAAAAATAAACGCTTCAACCTCGTATTCTATAGCCAAATCTATAGCAATTTTAGTGCCTAGAATATTATTGTGTATTGCCTTACTGATATTTTCCTCAACTATTGGTACATGTTTATACGCTGCAGCATGAAATACTATTTGCGGCGAATGCTTTTCAAAAACTTTTTCTAGGTCTTTTTTATCACACACTGAACAAAGCACACTTTTAATATTAGCTGACTCACATTCTTCTGTAATTTTATATAGATTAAACTCACTATGATCTAATAAAATTAGTTGTTTTGCTTTATATTTTATACACTGCCTAACAATCTCAGAACCTATACTTCCACCGGCACCTGTAACCAAAATTGTTTTATTTTCTATAAAATTAGAAATACTTTGAGTATCTAAATTTTTAGAGTCTCGCGATAGCAGATCATAAACAGAAACTGGCTTTAATTGCGACATAAAGCTTTTATCTTGAAGTATATTTTCCAAAGATGGCATAATTTTAATTTGTTTAAAATCCTTATCTAAATCCTTGTAAATCTCTTTGATAACTTTATTTGCTGTACTTGGCAAAGCAATAACTAGTAAATCAAACTTATGAGAAAGTAACTTCTGTTTTAACTGCGCTCTGGATAAAACTTTTCTTCCATCTATACTACGCTTTTGTAAAGACTCTTTATCATCGACAAAGCATTTAACTTTATACTCTGTACCTGCAAATTCCTGCGCTATCTTTGTACCAGCACTACCAGCACCATATATAACAACGTTTTTAGTTTTTGCTATAAAACTTCTATTTGTAAGATACCAATAAGAATACACACTTATATTCGTTAATAATAAATAGAACAAAAACTCTGAAAATATCATAGCAAACGGTATTTTTTGATAAAAGAGCGCTGCTACAATTATAAAAACTGGTGTGTTGACAAAAATTTTCCGTAAAAATGTCTTTTGTGTAGATTTACTCCAACTAGCAATATAATCTCTAAATAACAATAAAGAAAATAAACACCTTAAACAAACCATAAACACAAAAAAGTAGAAAAAACATAAACCTATAGGTTTCTTAAAAATATAAAAAGTCCAACTTATAGTTATAAAGCTTAAAAATATTACCACCAAAAAATTGAGTAATCTCTTATCCCGTAAAATTAACATAAGACTAAAATATACAAAAAACGTAAAGTGGATTATAGCAACAAACTTAATATTTCTAAACTACAATCTAGAGATAAAATCTGCTATTTTCTTATAAGAAACTGACTCTATGGTTTTAACATCTTGTAGATACCAAGATATCCATAGCTCTTTTATCAAGAAAGATACTTTAGCCATACCATCAGAGATTGTATCGCATGGTTTACTAGATATTTTTTTTGTTAATTTATTCTCTAACTCATCCACTTCTATCTGGTAAGCTCTATCTCTTTGCAAATTTGATTTTGCTTTTTCTAATCTATTACCTAAAGCTTGGAGATAATACTTATATCTTTGTAAATAAATTAAAGGTGCAGATAAAAAATCTTCTGTGAATAATTTATCTAACTCTTTTTTTATATCTGCATATAGTTGAATAAAGTTTAGAGGTATTTTTTTAACATTAAGCTTCTTATCAAGCTGGTCCTTAACTTTAAATATTTCTAACACTAGTGACTCAACTTGAGCTTTATTAGCCTGAAAATTCTCTAAACCATATTTGTAAAACTCCTCAAAGTCTTGTTTCGTATAAGGTAATCCTATTCCTTCGTCATCCTGAACTCGTTTCAGGATTTCACTACTATTTTTATCATTACACTTAAAAGATTCCTGATCGTGGGCGGGAATAACAGTATTTTTGTTTTGATTATTAAAAAAACTTAAATCTATAGCTTTAGTGATTACCTTATCATTTGAATCTTTAAGCTTTATTGACATAGATAAACTAGCTAAATCATTACTTCTAACACCTTTTTCTAATTGGCTTTGTAGTTTTAACTTGACTAATCTAATCAAAGCTTTTTTCATAGAAGAATTTGCCTCTTGTTGAGTAGCTTTATAAGAAAGTCTAACTCCATCTTTAAATTCTTCTAAACAATTATAAACCCTAACATTTATGCCATACTCTTTAATTTGCTGCTGGTGGATTATACTATTAAAATCCCAATCATAATAGACCTTATCATCAGACTGTTTACTAATTTTATACTCAAAATCTTTAAACTTAAGTTTTAGTTTGTCAAGGTCTTTATCTATAGCCAAAACCTTACCTATTTCATCAACAACCTTTATATTTAAAATAAGATATTTGTCTAGTTCTTCATTTTCCCAAACGCCTTCATCTACAACAAAACCAACTATTCTAGTTATATGTTTTGCTATGACTGATTTTAGTGGCTTATATCTATCCTTCTCAAAATCGATAGACTCAAATATAGCCTGAGCATAAGTTGGCACAGGGACACAATTCTTACGGATATTTTTGGGTAAAGCTCTTAATAAAGCAACAATTTTGTCATATAAAAAACCATATACCCCCCACTCCAACACTACTGGGTTGACATCATTTAAAAAAATAAGCGGCACAGTAACGGTTGCACCATCTCTTTCATCTAAGGGATTAAAATGATACTCCAATGGCAAATGCATATCACCAATAGTTAGAAAATCAGGATATTTATGTTGTGTGATATCTTTAGTATCACGCTGCATCAAACTTTCTAAGTCAAAGACAAATTTTTGCTGCTCTTCTTTAGATATATTCTTAAGCCATTTATCAAAACTTACACCATCAAAAACGTTCTCAGGAATTATACAGTCGTAATGCTGGTACATTCCTTGTTCATCAACTAGAATATCTTTTCTACGTGACTTACTCTCAAGGTCTTCTATTTGGCTTATTAATTCAAGGTTTTTATTGTAAAAATATGCTTTACTTTCAAAATCACCATTAACTAAAGCTTCACGAATAAAAATTTCTCTAGCATGCTGTGAATTTATTCTTGAATATTGTACTGATCTTTTAGAAACTATCTCCAATCCATAAAGTGTTACCCTTTCATTAACAATTACAGATCTACGTTTTTTGCTCCAAACTGGTTCATCATAATGTTTTTTAATCAAATGTTTAGCTAAATCCTCTAACCATTCTGGTTCAATGCTTGCGACATTTTTTGCATATGTTTTTGTAGTTTCAACGATTTCTGAGCTTAAAATCCATTTTGGCTTTTTCTTAAATTGTGACGACCCTGGAAATATAAAAAACTTTAACCCCCTTGCTCCTAAATACTCTGCTCCTTCGTGAATTTTGCCAATATTACTTAAAAAACCACTAGCTATAGCTTTGTGTAGGTTTTCATACTTAACCACAGCACTATTGTCATCCTGAACTTGTTTCAGGATCTCATTATTCTGACTACCATCCCCATGCTCAGAAGATTCCGAATCAAGTCCTGAATCATAAATATTTTGTTTTAGAATATCGGAATTATTAAGCTTCCACTTAAAACCATGTATAACTTCAACAATTTGCCTATAAATATCACTCCACTCATTAAAGCTAACTGGAGATATAAAGTTTTTTCTAAAATATTCTTTTTTCTCTTTATTGGATAATCCTTTAAGCTCTAAATTAAGCCTATTCGCTAAATTTAAAATAGCTATAAAATCTGAAGATTTATCTTTATCAATATTATGTTTTTCATCTGCTTTTTGCTGAAAATTTAGCGGTCTTTCTCTAGGGTCTTGGACACTTAAAAAACTCGCTATTGATATAACTTCTTTTAAACAATTTTGCCTATGACCTTCTATTACTATTTTAGCCAATTTAGGGTCTAAAGGCATAATAGCCATTTTTAGGCCATCGGCTGTGATTTTAGGGTTTGAAAATTTATGTTCAGAAATAGCTTGTAGTTCAAATAATAGTTTAAATCCATCTTTTACAAATCTAGAATCTGGAGGATCAATAAATGGAAAGTCTTGAATATTACCTAATTTCAAAAATAACATCTGTAAAATAACAGAAGCTAAATTTGTGCGTAAAATCTCAGGGTCTGTAAACTCTTTTCTAGATAAAAAATCATCCTCACTATAAAGCCTAATACATATACCCGCTGATAATCTACCACAACGACCTGCTCTTTGATTTGCACTAGCTTGGGAGATTTTTTCTATCGGTAAACGTTGCACCTTGGTACGATAGCTATATCTACTGACCCTAGCTAAACCAGAGTCTATTACGTATTTTATTCTTGGTACCGTTAGAGATGTTTCAGCCACATTTGTCGCTAAAATGATTCTGCGCACAGAACCTTCTGGATTAAAGATCTTATTTTGCTCTTTATTCGATAATCTAGAAAATAAAGGTAACACCTCTGTGAATCTAAGATTTTGTTTATTTAAATATGCTAAAGTTTCATGAATATCTCTTTCTGTTGGTAAAAATACTAAAATATCACTTTGACCTAGCTCATCTATTGCGTACAAAATTTTTTCTTGTAAAGAAAGATCTTCAAAAGCTTCATCATCTTGATAACGTATTTCTACAGGATACGTTCTGCCACTAACAGTAATGTCTTTAGCTTTTGGAAAATAGTTAATAAACTTTTGGTGATCTATAGTTGCTGAAGTAATAATAACTTTCAGATCAGGTCTAAATGGTAGAATTTTTTTTATGCATCCCAGCAAGAAATCAATATTTAGACTTCTCTCATGTGCCTCATCAATTATAATTACCTCATATTGAGAAAGGTATTTGTCATTTTTAATTTCAGCTAAAAGTACCCCATCAGTCATTACTTTTATTAAGGTATTTTCATCAGTGTGATCTGAAAAACGAATCTTATAAGAGACTTTTGATTGATCGCCTATCTCTGTGGCAACTCTTGCAGCAATTGATCTAGCAGCTAACCTTCTTGGTTGAGTATGACCAATTAACCCTCTTTTACCTAAACCTAAGTCCAAACATATTTTAGGCAACTGCGTTGACTTACCAGAACCAGTCTCCCCAGCTACTACGATTACCTGGTTTTCTTGGATCATTTTCTTTATATCAGTAACTTTTTCAGCTACAGGAAGATCTGGGTAAGTTATTTTAGGTAGGTTTTTTTGTTGAGTTGCTAGGACTAATGCTTCTAACTCCTCTAATAATGTTTCTTTATTTACTTGTTTATTTCTAAAAGCAGCAATATATTTGCCTCGTAGTATTGTAGGTAACTGATTTATTAGATTATAAAATTGACTATCAGACATGAAATTACTTAAGTTAGAATATGGAAATTTTAATTTTAGCTTATGGTTTCAGAATTTCTGTACTCAATAATAGCTCTTTTGATTATAACTTTTACAAATACTCCAAATAATCCCAAAAATATTGATAATAACACCCCTAAAACTAATATTTGAAGCTTTGAAAACTTAGAGTTTTTCTCATAATCAATATCGCCAAATTTAGTTACCTCTGGTTGAAGACTGTCAAGTTGCAACTTTAAAGCTTTTTGTGAGTCTACTAGTGAAAAAATTTGTTTTTGGTAACCTTCAATACGGTTAACATAACTGGATAATAAGGTTTGCCCATCAATACCAGATAATCTTTTTTGCGAAGACAGTTCTTTTAAGTAATCTTGATTCTGTTTAATAAGCTCACCATAACGAGTGATATACTCATTATTAGCTTCTATATTCTTTTGAGTATTATCTCTCCAAACCTGAACCTGTCTTTTCACTGCAACAGATTCAGAAAAATCTTTCATAAGCAAATTGTATAAACGCTCTACTTCTTCTTTAGAATCAAGTGGTGCACTCACAATCAAAGAAAATAAATTTATTTTTGTATCACCCTTTTCATAATTCTCATTACTGTTTTTACTTGCTACCGAGATTTCAATATTATTTAAAAGCTTATTATTAGGATCAGTATGTTGTATACTTGCAAGAATATTATTTAATATAATATCCAATCTAACTCCATCTAATATTCTAACTTCACCTTGCTCACTCAAGTAAAATGGTGGCTGTATTATTTGTTCATAATCGTATTTAGGTTTATAAATTAAAACACAAAGAACTGATAATATAACTCCTAACAAAAACACTAATAAAAAAGTTTTAACATTTTTAAATATCGCGATTATAATTTTAGTTAGACTAATTTCTATATATTCATCTTTTTTAACTTCTGACATTTTCACTCCTATATTTTGGTCAAAATATTATTGAAAGTTTTACTTGGTCTCATCACACTACCAAGCTTACTAGCTTCTGGTAAATAATACCCACCTATATCAGCTTTTTTACCTTGAACACTAGCCAATTCCTTAACAATTTTTTCTTCATTAGCTTTTAGTTCTTTATAAATCGATTCAAATTTAGTTTTTAACTCTTGGTCACCATTCTGCTGAGCTAGTGCCTTTACCCAATAAAAAGCTAAATAAAAATGGCTACCCCTAGTATCAAGCTCACCAACCTTGCGATGAGGTGATTTATCATTGTCTAAGAAATCTTTATTTGCCTGATCTAAACCTTCAGCAAGAACTTTAATTTTAGAATTTCTAGTCTTAATTGCTAGATCTTCTAAAGAAGCCCCTAATGCTAAAAACTCTCCTAAAGAATCCCATCTTAGATGGTTTTCATTAATTAGCTGCTCGACATGTTTAGGAGCTGAGCCACCCGCACCAGTTTCAAATAGCCCACCACCAGCAAGAAGTGGCACAATAGAAAGCATCTTAGCACTTGTACCAAGCTCTAGAATAGGAAAAAGATCCGTCAAATAATCTCTTAAAACGTTACCTGTAACAGAAATAGTATCTTTACCCTCTTTCATCCTCTTTAAAGAGTATTTTGTAGCTTCAACTGGTGAAAGTATTTCAATATTAAGACCTGTTGTATCATGTAAAGTTAGGTACTCATGCACTTTAGCGATAAGATTTCTATCATGAGCTCTCTTAGAGTCTAACCAGAAAATAGCAGGATTTTGTGTAATTTTAGCTCGATTAACAGCTAGTTTAACCCAATCTTTAACTGCTATATCTTTAGTTTGGCAAGCTCGCCAAATATCACCTTTTTCAACGTTATGCTCAAATATAATATTATCTTCAGCATCTATCACTAACACTTTACCATCAGCTTGTATTTCAAATGTTTTATCATGAGAACCGTACTCTTCAGCCTTTTTAGCCATTAAACCCACGTTTGAAACATCACCCATTGTGGCAACATCAAAAGCGCCATTTTCTTTACAAAAATCTATAGTTGCAGCGTATACACCAGCATAACACCTATCAGGAATCATAGCTTTCATATCTTGAAGCTCACCATTTTTATTCCACATCTTGCCAGATGAACGGATAGCTGCTGGCATTGAAGCATCAATAATTACATCACTTGGAACATTTAAGTTTGTAATACCTTTGTCTGAATTAACCATAGCAATATCAGGCTGCTTAGCAAAGACTCTTGCTATATCAGTATTTATTTTATCTTGAAGTTCTTGAGGAAGTTGTTTTATTTTCTCAACTGCATCGCCCCAGCCATTACGTGGATTTACACCTAATTCTTTAAACTCCTTTGCATATTTTTTAAACACATCTTCAAAGAAAATCTCTACTGCATGCCCAAATAATATTGGGTCAGAAATCTTCATCATAGTTGCTTTTAAATGTAAAGAAAGTAATGTGCCTTCTTTTTTAGCGTTTTGTATTTCTTGTTTATAAAATTCTCTCAAAGCTTTTACAGAAATTTTAGTTGCATCAATGATTTCTTTTTCTTCTAATTTTAAGTTTGATTTTAATGTGGTTTCTTTACCTTTGTTGTCAACATGAACAATTTTCACAGTTGTTGCTTTTGGTACTATGTAAGATTTTTCATTAGCATAAAAATCATTATCCGCCATACTTGCAACATGAGATTTAGAATCTTTTGTCCACTGGCCCATAGAATGTGGGTGCTTTTGGGCATAAACTTTGACAGCTGCAGCTACACGACGGTCAGAATTACCTTCTCTTAGAACTGGATTTACAGCACTTCCTAAAACTTTTGAGTAGCGACTTTTAATCTCTTGCTCTTTTTCATTTTTAGGCTCAAACGGGTAATCAGGAATATTATACCCTTTTATTTGCAGCTCTTTTATAGCTGCTGTTAGCTGTGGTACAGAAGCACTTATATTAGGTAATTTTATAATATTAACGTCTGGTGTTTTTGCTAGCTCACCTAAAATAGCAAGGTCATCTGAACATTTTTGCTCGTCTGTCAGATAATCATTAAAATTAGCAAGTATGCGCGCTGCTAATGATATATCTTTTGTCTCTAAAGCAATATCTGCTAATTTAGTAAAACTTTGAACGATTGGTAAAAAAGAACCTGTGGCTAATGCTGGTGCCTCATCAGTTATTGTGTAAAATATCTTATGCATAAGAAATCTCCATAAATAGGTAAATTTAACTTTTAAAATACTAGCATAAAACTAGTAAGTATTTAATATTTCAGCAATCTTATCCTCTGATCTTGCTACAACGGCAAAATCTTTATGCTCAATAATTGGTCTTTCCAAAGTTCCTCTTTCGTACGGATAATATCTCTTATAGAAAGTTTAAGTTTTTTAAGTAAACATTTTAGTTCCTCTACTGACAACGGATTATCCAAATATAAGTGTACATTGTAGTTTACATTTTGTTGATCTAAAATTTGCTTAGCTTGGCGTGATTTTGAACATTTCGGGTTATGATAAATTTTCATAGCCATTTTTATATTTCCAGACGGTTTGAGCTAGATTATATATTATATCAACCCTAAAAGCTAAGTGTTACAGATCGATCTCTGTACACAATGATTTTTTATAAGCCAGATCAGTTCAGTTTGACAACTTATAATTTTAGTTTGCAACACTCCCATAATGATTTTTTCAACCAGCCCTTTGCCTTACTGTTTCATATAAGGCTATACCAGCAGCTACCGAAACATTCAAACTAGAAACTTTACCAAACATCGGTAACTTTGCTAAAAAATCACAACTTGTTTTAGTGCGTTGTCGCATTCCACTACCTTCTGCACCTGCTACTATAGCTATTGGGTCATTTAAATTCATATCATACAAACTATCACTAGCTTCACCCGCTAAACCTACTACCCACACTCCGTGTTTTTTAAGCTTTTCTATAGCTCTAGCTAGGTTTGTAACTACAACAATTTTAGTGTGCTCAGCAGCTCCACAAGCTACTTTTTTAACTGTAGCATTTACAGGTGCACTATTATCTTTAGGAACCACAATAAAATCCACTCCAGCTGAATGGGCACTACGGATACAAGCACCAAAATTATGTGGATCTTGAACACTATCAAGCACTAGGATGAAAGGTTTTTCACTCTCTAGCAATAAATTGGGGATATCATTTTCACTATATGTTCTTAGATTAGACTTTTCAATCGCAAAAATATTTTGGTGGTTTGCATCTTTTTTAATACAACTTGGCAAATCTTTAATACTATTTAAAAATGTAATCTCTATGCCTAAAGCTTTAGCTTCATCTATAATCTGAGATAATTTAGCATTTAAGCTTTGCTTTTGTAATACAAGCAACTCTTTTGCTTGGTTTGCTTTTACCAAACTTTCTACAGCATGGATTCCATACACTAAATCACTCATTATAAGCTTTCCAAAAATTTTACAAGTTTTTCTCTTAACCCATCAAAAGAGCCATTACTCATCATAACTATTTCTATTTCTTTATTTTTTTGGATTACTAAAGATCCTATTATATCCACAAACTCTTCTATATTTTTAATAAAATCAACGCTTATATTATCTTTTAAGAGTTCGTTTGCATTCCATTTTAATAAAGCATGATCATACAATAAAACTTTATCTGCCTTTAGTATCGCATTAGGCAAGCTTTCTTTATTATTTCCTTGTTTCATAGTGTTAGATCGCGGATCTATCAAGGCAATTATATAAGCTTGTGGATTTTTATTGCGTACAGCTTCTAACGTTAGTTTTATAGACGTTGGGTGGTGTGCAAAATCATCGTATAAAACAATACCTTCTCTTTTACATAATACTTCCAAGCGTCTTTTCACACCTTTAAAGCTCTCTAAAGCCTGCTTAATATCGTTATTAGATATATCAAGCTGTTTAGCTACAGCATAAGCACTCAATGCGTTTAAAGCATTATGCTCACCGATAAAATTCCAAGAAATTTCTACTTTATCACTACTATTTGAAGCCAGCATAAACTTAGAATAATCATTAGAGTGTTCTGTAATATAGAAACCCAATTTTGAATTAGCAACAACAACATTTGACCAGCATCCCATATCTATTATTTTTTGTACATTTGCATCAGAAGCATTATAAATTATGCTTGCACTAGCTGGCATTTTTCTAATAAGTTGATGAAACTGCCAATAGATAGCATCGATATCTTTAAAAATATCAGCATGATCATATTCGATATTATTGATTACTAAAATGCTAGGGTCATAGTGAATTAACTTAGAACGTTTGTCAAAAAAGGCTGTGTCATATTCGTCTGCTTCAATAACAAAATATTCTGAATCTGTATACCTTGAAGAAACTCCAAAATCCCCACTAATTCCCCCAACAAGAAAACTTGGGTTAAAACCAGCCTGTTCTAAAATTTTAATAGTCATAGTAGTAGTAGTAGTTTTACCATGAGTCCCCGCTATAGCTATAACCTTTTTATGTTTTAATATATTATGGTATAACCACTCTGGCCCAGAAAAATAATTTAATTTTTCATCTAAAATCTTTTCTATTATCGGCAAGCCTCTTTTCATAACATTACCAATAATAATTTCATCTGGTTTTGTCTCTAACTGTGAACAATCAAAGCCTTGAATAATTTCTATCCCTTGTGATTCAAGATAAGTACTCATTGGAGGATAAACATTAGTGTCAGATCCAGTAACTTTATAACCTTTTTGCTTAGCTAATATAGCTAGCGAGCCCATAAAAGTTCCACAAATTCCTAAAATATGAATATGTTTAGACATCAATTAAAAAAATGAATAACAAAAATTGCTACCAATTATATCAGCTTATAGTTTTTAAATATACAGCGACAATATACGCAAACATGCTAACCACATTTTAGAAAGACTCGCGAATGCGCAATAATACGGTTTTGAAAAATAAACATGCAATAAAAATATTTCGCATCACTCTTATCAAAAATAACTACACCTTATTAAATATAATACATATGATATAACGTATCTAATTTGTATATTTAGTTATATATTTTTTTTTGTAAAGTGATAGCAAAAAATGATAGAAACATCAAAAGCTGTATTACAAATTTTCAAAAAGATGATAACTTTGTATATGCATTCTTGAAATATAAGTAAATAATACCAATAGAGAAACAATACAATGAATTTTAAACAATATATTGAAGCATATCTCGAATTTAATGAAAATTTGGTCAAACTCTTAGATGAAGAAGATAAGCTATGTGAGCCTATAAGATTTTTTAACAACTTTTTACGTTAAGAAGAGTTTTATTTCTGGCATTACAAAGATGGATATGATACGTTCAACAGGGGAAGAATTAAAAGTAAAAGCTATAATCATTTTAACAGACTATCTTAAGTTTACAGAACAAGCAGAATTTAAATCTAAGTATTTAAGTACCATTCCTAAAATTTCTGATGATTTACACTTATCTAGAATAAAAAGAGAAACTTGTACTTTTATCGTTGAAAATGTAAATGCCCTGGCTAAGCTATCAATAGCTAATATGCAACAACAATCACCTAACTCTGATGAATATAATAAGATCCTCTTTCAAACCCACCTAGAAAATGTTAAACAAATTTTAAAAGAGAATAGTTTGATTGCTATTTCAGCAACAATCAACATACTTCAGAAAAAATTTATCCAGCATGCATCAACAACAAAAGTATCAAAACTAACAATGAAAGAAGCTAGCCAATATGCTTCTATCAATAACCCAGGTAGAATGTTATGTAGTAATAGCGCTATTTGTGCTGCTCTGGAAACAAATGGTATACTTTTAAACCGTAATGATAAAAAAATAGCATCTTTTGGTTATTTAAGGAGTGAACGTTTAACCGCTATATTTTTAGAAAAATGGTTTACTATACAAGAAGTAACGTTAGATTATAGGTTGTCTACTACTGAAAATGCAATTTTAGCGATCACAAGTGGAAAGTTTAATGGCGGAGTTTTTATAAGAACTACTATGAAAGAAGGTCCAGGCCATAGCGAATATGCAATGTCCGATGAAAAGGGTAAATTTTGGAAATCTGAAGCTAATAGTAATACTATTAACAATAGTATTACTCATAGTTACAGATGGCGCAAACTATATACAGGAAAGGATACGCATGTATTATATCATGACGACCTTGATGATAATGAATATGATAGCATCACTATTTGGGGGTTGATTAGAAAAGAAAATATAACTTGTGAAGCTAACCTAAACTTTAATAAACTTAGAATAGTTGAACAACTTAATAATAAAATTTTCAATTTTAACTTACCCAAAGTTAAACAAGTATGTTTAGCACACATTCAAGAATATCTTGATATAAAAACTCTATCATGGAAATCTTATAAAGATAGAGCTAATTTGATGTTTAATAGCATTCAACAACAAACTTCTATACAAGATGTGATAAAGACTATAGATAATGAAATTGAAGTCATTCGAAATTCAGGGAGTATTAGATATTTGAATAAATTAATTGATACTAAACTATATTTATCAAACATTTTAATGGAGAGCTTTTAACCGCGAGTCTCATTTGTAATAGCTAAACCATACCTGAAACTGATTGCTTAAAACACCATATATACATTCATAATTTCAACTCTTTTTTTAATGCAAGTGCCTGCTGTTACAAAGTTATTACTAGTATTCTGTGAATTATTATTTATACTTACAAAACAATTATTTAAATACAAGAAAAGTAAAGTGTTTATTGAATTTGCCCTCAAAAACCAAGTTCTTAAATTTGGAGAATTTACCCTTAAATCAGGTAGGATTAGCCCATATTTTTTTAATGCTGGGTTATTCAGTACTGGCAGTCAGCTTGCAACATTAGCAGATTATTACGCTCAGCTAATAGCTAAAAATAATATAAAATATGATATTTTATTTGGTCCTGCGTATAAAGGAATACCACTAGTAGCAGCTATATCAACTATCTTAGCTGTTAAATATAACATCGATATGCCATACGCTTTTGACCGCAAAGAAGCAAAAGATCATGGTGAAGGTGGCATTTTTGTGGGTGCAGATATGACAAATAAAAACGTTCTATTAGTGGATGATGTAATGACAGCCGGTACAGCCTTTTATGAATCTTATAATAAGTTAAAAAACATAAATGCTAAAATCACTGGTGTTGTACTATCAATAGACCGTCAAGAGAAAGCCAAGGACAGCGATATTTCAGCTACAAAAAAAATCTCCCAAGACTTCGGTATCCCAGTTTTAGCTGTTACTAACTTTGCAAGCATATTTGAGTATGTTAAAAAAAATCTTGATGAAGAAATGATTAGCAAGTTTAAAAACTATCGTGAAAAGTATGGATCATAACAAAGATATATATATAATAGCTGATTTACACCTAAACTCTCATCATGGTGAACCAGCTAATATTTTCAAAAAGTTTCTTGAAAAAATATCATCAAATGAAAATATTCTTTTCATACTAGGAGATTTTTTTGATTATTGGATAGGTGATAACCACAAAGATGACTTTTATCATCAAATCACAACGTGGCTAAAACAAGCTAGCGATAAAGGCTTAAAAACATATTTCATGCATGGTAATCGCGATTTTCTGATTGGCAAGAAATTTGCAAAATACAGTGGTGTAACTATAATTAAAGATCCTTATTATCTAAAAATTGCTGATAAAAAAATTCTTTTTTCTCATGGTGATTTATTTTGTACTGATGATAAAAGCTACCAAATCTACCGTAAATGGATTGCTTATAATAAGCCTTTAAGGTTTTTATTTCGAAGATTACCATTATTCTTGAGGGAAAAAACTGCCAAAAATGTAAGAAGCCATAGCTATGTGAAAAATCGTAAACACCCTAATATAGATGTCACATCAATAGGAATAGAAAAATATCGTAAAGATTGTGATATTATAATCCATGGCCACACTCACAGAATGGCTATTCACAAAGAAAAAGACCACACCAGGTACGTACTAGGAGACTGGTTCAAAACAGGCAATTATATAAAAATTTCTAAAAATGGCGATATAACTCAAGTTACTAAGTATAACTAATTATACTAAAAAGTGAGCCTTTCCACTTAACTGTGTAAATTCACTTACATGAATCTCTGAATTCTATGCTCAAACTCGATAGCGAAATAAGGCATAGCCTCATTCCAATATTTAACAGGCATAGACCATTTTTTAGTCAAATAATCTATAGCCAAGTACAAAGATTTGAAA
This sequence comes from Allofrancisella frigidaquae, assembly GCF_012222825.1. Classification (NCBI taxonomy): domain Bacteria; kingdom Pseudomonadati; phylum Pseudomonadota; class Gammaproteobacteria; order Thiotrichales; family Francisellaceae; genus Allofrancisella; species Allofrancisella frigidaquae. The sequence continues at coordinate 1,232,788 of NZ_CP038017.1, forward strand.
ACAGAGTCATCTTTAGGAAATAGCTTTTTATTCTTAATGACTTTCCTAAACTGGCTATTAAGCGATTCAATCGCATTAGTAGTGTAAATAACTTTACGAATTTTTGGAGGATATTGCAAGAATACAGTTAAATTATCCCAATTATTTATCCATGACTTTGAAATTAAAGGATATTTAGTATCATATTTATTTGCAAAGTTATCAAGCTCAGATTGAGCTATTGCAATGGTATCAGCATCATATATTTTCTTTAACTCTCTAGCTACCTCTTTCTTGTCTTTATATGGCACATACTTAAGACTATTACGAATTTGATGAACGATACAAAGCTGATGCTTTGTCTCAGGGTATATAGCTTGTATAGCATCAGACATGCCTTTTAAATTATCAGTACATGCTATAAATATATCCTGTAAGCCTCTATTCTTTAATTCAGTAAAAACACTAAGCCAATATTTAGCACCTTCATTTTGACTGATCCAAAGACCTAATACATCCTTATGACCAGTTAACGATATGCCAAGAGCCACATACACAGCTTTATTAATAATATGCTTGTCTTCTCTAACTTTAACGACTATACAGTCAAAAAACACTATTGGATAAACTGACTCTAAAGGTCTATTTTGCCATGCTTTAACATCATCAATAATAGCTTCTGTAACATCACTTATAAAGCTTGTACTTATCTTTGTATCATATAACTCAAATAACTGTTGTTGGATATCTGTAGTACTCATACCTTTAGCATACAAAGATATAATTTTTTGGTCTAAGCCGTTTATCTTGGTGACTCTTTTGGGAACTATTTGAGGTTCAAAGTCACTATCTCTATCTCGTGGAACTGATATTTCCAAATTACCTGTGTCTGTAGCTAATGTCTTGTTACTATAGCCATTCCTAGCATTTGATGAATTAGTCCTTTGGTGTTTTGAATAACCAAGATGACTATTCATTTCTGCATCTAGTGCTTTTTCTAATAATCGTTTTGTTAGTTGCTTTAGCAAACCATCTTTCTCAAACATTTGATTAATATCAACACCTGAATCTATTATTTGATCTGCAATAGCTGTGTAAATATCTTCTGACTTCTTATTCTTAGACATTGTTTCTATCCTTAATATTTCGCTAGAAATAATCTAGCAGGTTAATTAAGAATTTACACATTTATTTGGAAAGTCCCTAAAAAGTAGTACGTTACTCAGTTAGGATTGACCACGTAATCTACCGTCTTGAAAGTCGATAGATAAAGTTTTTATGAAATCTACAACTTCTTCCATCTCATAACTTCTAGCGCCTTTAACTATGACTTTTGTAGCTACGTCATTACAAAGCTTAAGAACTTGTTCTAAACCTTTTTTTAACTCTTCTTTTGTATCATAAAGTTTAACATTCTCACTTTGAATTTGGCTAAGAGTAACTTCTAGCAAACTCTTATCACCATATAAAAAAACTCTATCTAAGTTTGCTTCTTGTAACCACTGCCCCATCTGCCGGTGATAATTTTCTGCCTCGTTACCAAGCTCCTTCATCGAACTAATAGCTAAAATCTTTTTTCCATTAAACTCTGATAAATCTTCAATAGCTGCTTTTACTGCAGCAACACTAGCGTTATATGTATCATCTACCAGAATTAACTTTTCACTTAATTTCTTTATACAAAATCTACCTTTATAATTACTAATTTTGCTAGTATTTTTAAGAAAATCTTTTGGATCAACTCCTGCAGCAACTACACCAGCAATAGCTAATACACTATTAAATAAATTGTGTTTCCCTATAGCTGGAAGAAAATATTCATATTCTTTACTAAAGATACTAAGTTTAACCTTATAGGTGTCTTGGATAACATCATATCCTTTTATGTAAATATCTGCCATTTGGTTAAACATAGAGCAAGTGATTTTTTTACAGTCTAAGGCAGATACATACTTAGGTATTCTCTCATCGTCAAGATTTACTATACAATAGCCTTTTTGTGGTGTTGCTTTTAAGAGTTCACCCTTTTCTACCATTACACCATCTAAACTTTTCAAATTTTCTAAATGTGAAGCACCAACGTTTGTAATCATCGCTATATCTGGTTGAATGATTTCAGCTGCTGCTTTAATCTCACCACCCACATTAGTACCAGCTTCAATTACTGCAAAATCTGCCTCTTGAGGTGCTTCTAAAATAGTCATTGGTACACCAAGGTAATTATTTAAATTGCCTTTAGTAAAGTGAACTTTATTATCTCCCAATAGAGTTACTATCATTTCTTTTACAGTTGTTTTACCACAACTACCTGTTAGCGAGATTATTGGCATTTTTAATGATTTACGATACTCCTTAGCAAGCTTACGTAAGCCACGAATCGTATTGTCACAGACTACTTGCGGAATATCTGTATTTTGCTTTTTAGAAACTAATAGTGCTTTTGCACCATTTGTAATAGCTTGAGGAATAAAGTCATGGCCATCCCTATTTGCTACTATTGCAACAAACAAACTATCTTGCTTAATATCATTTGAATTAATAGTGATAGTTTTTATTTGAACATCTTTGCCTATATATTCAAACCCTACTTGAATTGCTAACTCTTTTAGAGAAGTGATCATATCTATTAATAAAAAACCGTCAAATAAGGTTATTGTAAGGCAACAGAGAAATATATGCTAGCAAAGACTGTTATTTTAACCTTGATGTATTGAAAAACAAATTAGCTAAACAAAGTCGAAGATTAGCGTTTATACGTAATAATTTGAACTTTCGTCTATTATAACCTCTTTTGCGACTCTTATCGCCTCACAAATAGTTCGATAATACTTTGATTTTTCGAAATTTTTAGGAAGATTTTTTATTTGCCCAGGATCTTTAGTCCAACGCTCAGTAATTTTATCATTTCCACTATACTTTACATCAACAGCTTCAAATGCCTTCTTTTCTTTGTTTAAAATCTCTAACATATTATCTACATTGTCTGCCATATCTATTGCACGAAAGACCATTTCTAATCTCCCTGTATGATGTCTACCCTTAAAGTACTCTGCTACTTTCGAAAACTTTGAAGCATTATTTGGATTAAATTTCGAATATGTTTTAAGTATTTCTAAAATTTTTAGTTTACACATCTTAGCCACTTTTAATTTCCAATCTTTTGCTAGTCGATGCTTAACACTCTGGTTTGACAATCTGCTGCTATAAGAGCTTCTACTTGAACCTGATTTTTTTTCTTCCTCATATAGAAAACTGCCTTGACCCCTATCATTCAAAAATTTATGATTAGCATAAAACTGTGATTGATCTAAAGACTTCCTTGTTGCATAACCACGATACATCCTCTGGATTGTTATAATTTTATTTTCGTGCTCCCTATTAACATCAAGTATCAAACTGTTCTTCACACTACTAAATCTACGACCTTGGGCAAAAGAGCTTCTTCCATTTTCTAATTTTTCTTTTTGTTTCTGGTAAAACTCCTCAAATTTATTTACCAAATATGAATATTTTTCTATGTAATTTACATCTTGTGATAAAGTAGATACTTTTGTCTTCTGATTTATATTAATTACTCCTGCGTAGAAATCTTCTACTTTATAATCTTTTGCGCTTTCTAAAAGCTTATTAACTTCAGAAAGTTTTACCGCTGTATGAATCCACGGGTCAACTACAATAGCATTTCTCAAGTCATTTTCATATTTTGCATATAAGCTTTCTAAGTTAGAAAGGCTAGGTAAGCTACCTTCTTTTAAATTGAAGAACGAGTACGATTGATGTAGTATAATTATCGCATGATTATTATCTTTTTGTTCGATCATAATCTTTGTTACATAAATTGCTTCATGATAATTGGTTTTAATCAAATTACTAATGTACATTGCAGTAGCTATTAGACGACCACAGTTTGCTGTACCCATAGATAAAGCCGCCTGTGCTTTTTCAATGTAACCGTTAAGTTTTGTAGGATCTTTTCTTGAATCTACCATGTCATTATGAAGCTTTTTATAAAAGTCCGTATTTTTGTATTCATAAAATAGTTGTCCTTTATTATCCATGTTCACCGCGTAGGGTATATAAAACTTAACAGTCTCAACCAAAGCAGCTCCAATAGCTAACAATTCATTACTATCGATCATTGTATACAACATTTAAATTTGTTTTACATTATTATATAATAATAATTAAATTTTTAAATATTAATTTTAACTTTTAATGCCGAAAGCTATTAAAACGTCCTAGACTAATTCAACTAATAAGTGGTTGCTAAGCTTACTTGAAGTTTTCAGCCAGATTTATGAATCTATAGCCTTGCTTACTAAATTATAGTAACCATCTTTATTTGTATATAATTTTTCCAACCTGAACTGCGCGTTCCAACCCTCTAACTTATCTAAAAGAGCTGTATATCTAACTCTATCCATAGCTCTGTGCCTACGAATATCTCTCACCCAGTCTAATTTTAAATCCACATCTGAGGTATATTTTTCAAAGTCATATTTTGTTTCCGGCACTACACCTAAACTAAATAATCCTTTAGCTGTTGAAGTCATAGTTATATTTTCCTTGCTTAAATTAGTAGGTGCTATATTTGAGCTTCTTACGATAGGAAGTATAGTCATTACTCTTATAAATATTTTTACCAGTTTATCTTCCCCGGGGTATCTATAATCATCTATACATCTTTCTAGATATAAAATTACAGAGTTTATAGCTTTACCTTTTCGATCACTATGAAGACACCAACTATACCAGTAGGATGATTTACTTTTTAATCTAGTAAAAAAATCTATTAAACTAATTAACTGTTGTTGTAAATGCTTTCTTGTTGCATAACCACGATACATCCGCTGAATTGTTACAATTTCATTTTCATTCTCTTTATTAACATCAAGTATTAAACTATTTTCCACGCTACTAAATTTACGTCCTCTAGCAAAACTATCACTACGTTCTAATAGTTTTTGTTGTTGCTCTTTATAAAAAAATTCAAACGTATTTACATAATCCTCACTTATATTAGTGACTTCACTTTCTGGAGAGATTGTAATACGGACACCTCCATACCTTATGGTACCCTCAAAAAAATCTCTAACTTGGAATAATTCTGCATGTTCCAAATGCTCTAAATAATTTGATAATTTTGTAGCTTTATATGTCCATGGATCAATAATAACAGCGTTGCTTAACTCAGGATCGATTGATAATCCATGAACATTATCTTTGTAATATACCCAGTCTGGAGATGTACTATTGAATAACTTTAAACTAGTATGGGCTAATACAAACGTATGCTTGAAGGTACTTATAAGGGATAAATAAAATGTACCTATTCTTATTTTTTTTGAGCCTTGTGCTATATACAAGCAAGCTAACGATAGCTCATCACACCAACCAACACCTAGCTCTAGTCCGACTTTCCCATACCCTTGGGGTGTATAAGTTAAGCCTGGTATATTATCTATCTGTATCACTTCTTCACGTCTTTTTTTATAAAATTTGCTTGCTTTATAGTTAGAATATAATAGTTCGATATTTTCTGAATACTTTATATATTTTCTAACTGTCTGAACAAGTGCTGCACCAATAGCTAACAACTCATCACTATCAATCATGTTAATATCCCCATTTTTTATTTTTGTACACATTTTAATATTTTGATCACAAATATTGCCAACAAACAAGTTGCTAATCATTTTCTCAAACTACAAAATGTGACGCATAAAACTGAATTTCTAGAATCAGACTAAATAATTTTACTAACATTTCTGCTGTAAATCTAAGTCGAGAGATTTAAAGTATTAATATAAGCTGAGATTATATAGCTAACGATATTAAAAAGTAGTAGGCTATAACGATAGTAGACTTTTTATAACTTATTATCTACATGTATACTAGAATGGACAAAATATCAAACAAAAGCCAGATTAACTGCTTCTAAGAGTTACAGTTCTATTAAATACAGGCTTTTCTTTTGAGTAATCTTTCTGATCTGCTACAAAATAGCCAATTCTGTTAAACTGAAAATGCTCTTCAGGCACAGCATCTTCTAGAGATTGTTCTAGCTTAGCATTTTTGATAACTTCCATAGAATTAGGATTTAAGCTATCTTCTATGTTTTCAAATTTAGTTGGGTTTTCGTCATTAAAAAGTCTGTCATAAATCCTAATTTCAGCATCTATACAGTTATTAGCATCTACCCAGTGGATAATACCATTTGGTTTTTTATCATCTTCTGGTTTTTTACCACCTAGAGTTTCTGGTAGATAGCTACACTTTAATTCAATAACCTTACCACTAACATCTGTAATAACCTCGTCACAATCTATTACATAGCTATTCATAAGTCGCACTCGACCATTTGGACTTAGTTTTTTCATACCTTTTTCAAGCTCAAATACAAAATCATCTCTTTCAATAAATATCTCAGACGAAATGGTGATATCTCTTCTACCTAAATCGTGGTTTTGTGGATGATTTGGCACATCTAAGGTATGTGGCTGCATCCCTTTTATAGTTATTTTAATAGGATCTAAAACAGCATTTTTCCTTAAAGCGTTTTTATTAAGGTCATCTCTAATAGACTCTTCAAGTACTGATACATCAATTATAGAATCTTGTTTTGATATTCCTATCATTTCACAAAAATTACGGATAGATTCTGCAGTATAGCCTCTACGACGATAACCTTTTAGTGTAGGCATACGTGGATCGTCCCAACCATTTACCAAGTTATTATCAATTAGATATTTCAATTTTCTCTTACTTGTAATCGTATAGTTTAGATTAAGCCTAGAAAACTCTATTTGCTGAGGTTTAACTTGAAACTCTGTCTCATTTACCACCCAATCATAAAATGGTCTTTGATCTTGAAACTCAAGAGTACAAAGAGAATGAGTGATACCTTCTATAGCATCTTCTAATGGATGGGCAAAAGCATACATTGGATAGATACACCATTTATCACCAGTTTTTGGATGACGTGAGAATTTTATTCTATATAAAGCTGGGTCCCTTAGATTGATATTGCCAGATGACATATCTATTTTTGCTCTTAAAGTTTTACTACCTTCAGCAAATTCACCTTTTTTCATTTTTTCAAAAAGTTCAAGATTTTCTTGTATACTTCTATCTCTATATGGACTATTGTGGCCTGCTTCTTTTAGGGTGCCTCTATATTGCTTCACTTCATCTGCAGACAGATCACAAACATAGGCCTTTCCCTTTTTGATAAGTAACACAGCAAGATCATACATTTTATCAAAATACTCTGATGCAAAGTGAGGCTGATTTTCCCACTTAAAACCAAGCCATTGTACATCCTCTTGGATTGCATTTATATATTCGATATCTTCTTTATCTGGATTAGTATCATCAAACCGTAGATTACACTTTCCACCAAATTCTTGAGCTATGCCAAAATTTAGACAAATAGATTTTGCATGTCCTATATGCAGATAACCATTAGGTTCCGGTGGGAACCGTGTTAGTATGCTAGAAATGTTATTATTTTCTAGGTCTTTTTTAACAATATTTTTGATAAAGTGAGTTTTAACAGTATAATTTTTATCAGTCATATTTCTTATAATAATGTGGATTTAATATATTAGTTAATATTTTACTTTATTCGAGAACTCTGCGTACAATTTTTTGAAAAAAAAGTATATTCCAGCTATAATCTGACTAAAATATCACTAGCTTACCTGGCTAATAAGGAAACTTGTATCATGGATCCGTCTATTGTGGATGATAGTAAGTATTTATTCACAACAAAAAATGTGTACCAAAATTTAACTTTGGATGAACTTGCTGAACACGCGCAACATACTTGTAACTTCATAAATATGGATGGTAAAACCTTAATAGTCGATAGTGGAAATATCAAAGGCAGACTACCTGATGATAAGTATGTGGTTGAAACTAAATACGCTAAAAAAAATGTTTGGTGGCATGAACATGGTTCTGATAACAAAAGGCTTAAACGTAAAGACTGGAAGTTAATTAAACAAAAACTTTGTGATAACATTTCTAGCAAAAATATATTTGTTATAGAAGGTTTTTATAACCATGATGAAAAAAACAGAATAGCTGTTAGACTTATAACAACTCAAGCTTCAGCTGCTTATTTTTTTAGACTTATATGTATTAGGCCAGCTATAAAGGAGCTTGAAGATTTTAAACCACAATGGATAATGATGCATTCCCCTGAAACTAGTATAGATAACTATAAAGAACTCGGGTTGAATTCATCAAAAGTTATAGCAACAAACCTTAAACAACGCCAAAGCATATTTATAGGTACTCGCTACCTTGCAGAAATTAATAAAGTTTTGTTATCGATCATGAGTTATTATTTATCACTAAATAATATTGGTATCTTTTACTGCTCTGTTGGGGTTGATGCAGAAGCTAGAAGCCTTATGTTCTTAGGGCTTTCTGGTAGTGGTAAGACAACCTTAGCTTTAGACAACCATAGGGCTTTAGTCACAAATGAAGCCATAGCATGGACAGAATCAAAAGGTTTATACAGCTTAGAATCTGGACTAACTATCAAAGCTGCTAGTTTTAAAGAAGATGATAGCCGTATAAAAAACGTTTTACAAAACCATTTGCTTATAGAAAACCCTAATTTTGATGAAGGCGGGAATATCATTTTCGGACATAAAGAACATTCTCAAAGCAACACCTATCTAACATTTTGTCGAGAAAATTTTGAAAACTGTATTACAAATACTAGTGATCCTAGTACAATAATTTTTTTAGTAAAAGACGCGAAAGGTGTGTTGCCTAGAATAGCAAAATTAAGTAAAGGTCAAGCAATATATTATTTCTTATCAGGTTATACTAGTACTTCAACAGGAGTTGAAGAAGGTGTAGTAGAACCAAAACCTGAATTTTCTAGTTGTTACGCTCAACCATTTTTATTACTCCAACCCACAAGGTACGCAAGTATTTTACGGCAAAGATTAAAACATAGTAACGCTAAAATTTATATGATAAATGTTGGCTGGATAGATGGCGATTTTAAAACAGGTAGGCGTGTACCGGTAGAAGAAACAAAAGCTATCGTTAACTATCTAGTAAATGATAAGCAAGATATTACTTTTAAATATGTACGACAAAAATATTTTAATTTTAAATCATTAATAACAATCCAAGACCAAGACCAAACCTTACATTTAACTAATTACTGGCAGGATCAATCAGAATACAAAAAACAGTATAAATCCTTAGCTAAAGCTTTTATCAAGAACTATGAGCAGTTTGAAGAAGATGAATTTGCCCTAAAATATAAAAAGTTTCAACCAATTGTGTAAACAAAAGTAAATCTACAGAAAAATTAAGCCACATGTAGTGGCTTTCAAGTTTTTATACTTAATTGTCTAAAGGACTAAATTTTCTTGAAGATAACTGAACCATTAGTGCCACCAAAACCAAAGGAATTATTAAGCACATAATCAATTTTCATTTTTTTAGCAGCATTAGCAGCATAATCCAAGTTACAGCCATCATCTAAATTTTGTAAATTTATGGTTGGTGGAGCAACTTGGTCTCTTATAGCTAAGACACTAAATATAGATTCAATTGCACCAGCAGCACCTAGTAGGTGACCCGTCATAGATTTTGTAGAGCTCATAACGAGGTCTTTTCTATATTGACCAATAGTTTTTTCAACCACTTGACTTTCTTGAACATCACCTAAAGGAGTCGAAGTACCATGTGCATTTACATAATCTATAGCATCAGGGTTTTTTTCAAGTCCTGCATCTGCTAAAGCATTTTTAATACATTTTTCTTGACCTGGTGCGTAAGGCATAGTCATATGGTAACCATCGGCTGACATACCAAAACCTACAACTTCAGCATAAATCTTAGCTCCACGTGCTTTTGCTCTTTCATACTCTTCTAATACTACTACTCCAGAGCCATCACCTAAGACAAAACCATCTCTATCTCTATCCCATGGACGAGAAGCTCCTTGCGGGTCATCATTTCGAGTAGATAAAGCCCTAGCGGCAGCAAAACCACCAATACCAATAGCATTACTAGCTTTCTCAGAACCTCCTGCAAGCATGACATCAGCATCACCGTAAGCTATAAGTCTCGCTGCCATACCAATATTGTGAGTACCAGTTGTACAAGCAGTAACTATAGGCACATTAGGCCCACGTAAGCCATGATTTATTGATATAACACCAGATAAGATATTTATAATTGATGATGGTATACAAAAAGGAGATATTTTTGATGGTCCCTTTGCATCAATAGTAGCTTTTGTAGACTCTAAAGTTTCAATACCACCAATACCAGAACTAACTGCTACTCCAAACTTATAAGAGTCTTCTTCAGAAACTTTATCTATACCAGCATCCTTTAAAGCTTCATTAGCAGCAGCTATACCATAGTAGCAAAAAGGATCCACTCTTTTTGCATCTTTCTTGCCTACAAGCTTCTCTACATCAAAGTTTTTAATTCTTGCTGCAAATCTTACCTTGAACTCACTAATATCTGGTGCTGGAGTATCAAAACCAGTTATAGTTTCTACACCACTTTTACCAGCTAAGATATTAGCCCAAGTCGTAGGCACATCATTTCCCAAAGGTGTTACCATTCCAAGACCAGTAACAACTACTCTACGATTAGATTTCATATTAAATTAACCTATTTAATTCTTTTAGAAAAAAGCATGAAACTAGTCTAAATAAAATCATGCCACTTTTGAGATTAATTTTTGATTAGTTTACTTTAGAGTCAATATAGTCGTAAACATCTTTAACAGTTCTGATTTTTTCAGCATCTTCGTCAGGAATTTCAGTGTCAAATTCTTCTTCTAGAGCCATTACTAACTCAACTGTATCAAGGGAGTCGGCACCTAAATCATCAATAAAAGAAGCTTCTGGCTTAAGGTCTTCTTCTTTAACGCCTAATTGTTCAACTATGATAGAGTTTACTTTAGCATATAATTCGTTTGCGCTCATTTTTTTTCCTTCTATTATTTTGTTTAAAATTTTTAAATTAACTAACCGTTTTAATAATATTATTTTTTGTCTCTTTTTGCAATAATTTTGCAAAAATTAAGCCATATACATACCACCATTAACGTGTAAGGTTTGTCCTGTAATATATCTAGCTTCTTCGGAAGCTAAGAAAGCTACAGTATTAGCTATGTCTATAGGTTGGCCCATTTGTCCTGAAGGTATTTTACCAGCTATGAACGTTTTTTGTTCTTCAGTAAGCTTATCCGTCATATCTGTAGCTATAAATCCTGGTGCTACAACGTTCACTGTAATATTACGACTAGCAACTTCATAAGCTAAGGATTTTGAAAACCCGATTACACCTGCTTTAGCAGCACAATAATTGGTTTGGCCTGGGTTACCTGCAGAAGCTACTACTGAACCTATAGAAATAATTCTACCCCATCTTTTTTTCATCATACCGCGAACACATTCTTTTGACATTTGGAAAATAGAACTTAGATTGGTATTGATAACAGCATTCCACTCGTCATCCGACATTCTCATCATTAGATTATCACGAGTAATACCAGCGTTATTTACTAAAATATCAATAACTATTTTTTCATCTTTAATTTTAGCAAAGAAATTTTTTATACTCTCAGAATCTGAGATATTTAAAACCATTCCTCTTGCACTTAAACCCTGATCTGTTAAGCTTTGTTCAAACTTTTTGGCGCCAGTTTCTGAGGTTGCAGTACCTATAACAGTAGCTCCTTTTTTTGCAAGAGTAACAGCCACTTCATAGCCAATACCTCGACTAGCTCCTGTTACTAAAACTACTTTTTCTTTTAAAGACATTTTTTATTATCTCCTTATAGTTATTGAATATTTTCTAGACTATCAATAGTATTTGTATCTTTTGTACTTAAATTTTTGTCAATCCTTTTTATTAGCCCACACAGCACTTTGTTTGGTCCGCATTCAATAATTTCGTTGACACCCAAATTTACAAGTTCTTGTACAGATTGGGTCCACAATACCGGTTTATATAATTGCTTGATTACAGCTTCTTTTATTTCACCTAGACTAGAGTGTGATTTAGCATCAAAATTTTGTACAACAGCTGTTGTAGGGTTTTTAAACTCTACTTTATTTAATTCTATTTCAAATTTTTCTGCAGCACCCTTCATAAGTGAACAATGAGAAGGCACACTTACAGCCAATATTTGAGCACGTTTTGCACCCTTTTCCTTCGCTATAGCATTAGCCTTTTCTACAGCTATCTTTTCACCAGAAATAACAACCTGACCAGTCGAATTAAAATTTGCTGCTTCAACGATACCTTCATCAGAAGCTTCTTGGCAACAAGCTACCACGTCATCATTAGATAATCCAAGAATAGCACTCATAGCACATTCTTTGTCTGTAACAGCATTTTGCATAAGTTTACCTCTAGTTGAAACCAACTGTAAAGCATCCTTATAAGAGATACATTCAGCAGCCAATAAAGCAGTATATTCTCCCAGGCTATGACCAGCAAAATATTGGACCTCTAGGCCTGGCCTTTGTTCTTTAAGTACCTTATATATCGCGTAGCTTGTAGCTAAAAGTGCCGGTTGTGTAAACTCAGTTTTATTTAATTTTTCTTCATCATTTTGAATAATGTTCCATAGATCGTAACCTAAATGGTTTTTCGCCTCATCTATTATATTTCTAAATGTTGCAAAGTTTTGATAATAATCTTGTAACATACCTAGTTTTTGTGAACCTTGACCAGGAAATACAACAGCAATTTTTTGTGACATAGTGTTCTCCTTATTATTGAAAATCAAAAAAGTTTTTAGAATATAAAAGTTGATAACTTTATTATATCTTTGCTACGAATCCGCCCCACACAAATCCTGCGCCAAAGGCTTCTGATATTATAATTTGTCCTGGCTTAATTTGTCCGTTTCTAACTGCATAATCTAACGCTAGTGGTATAGATGCTGCTGAAGTGTTGCCATGATCTTGTAATGTAGTTACCACTTTAGACATAGGCATGTTTATCTTATTTGCTGTTGAAGTTAGTATTCGATAGTTTGCTTGATGTGGTACTAACCAATCTATATCACTAGCTTTTATTCCAGCTTCTTGAATTAGTTCTTCAGCCAAAGACGATAACCTTGAAACAGCAAATTTAAAAACTTTATTTCCTTCCATTATCAGGTATGGGTCTATAGTGATAGCTTCTCCTCTATTATTAGGCAGATTGTTAGGGATATTTAACGTCTCTAAGCATGAGCCATCTGTATAAAGTAAAGAGGATAAAATTTTCTTCTCTTGGCTTTGAGATAGAACTACAGCACCGGCTCCATCACCGAAAAGTACACAGGTTGACCTATCATTCCAATCAAGTACTCTGGTCATCTTTTCAGCACCAATTACTAATATGTTTTTTGCTGAGCCATTTTCTATATATTGTTTTGCAATATCAAGCGCGTATACAAAACCACTGCATGCTGCAGAAACATCAAAACAGCGGGTTTTAAAATTTTTGATATCAAGTGCTTTTTGAACAATAGAGGCTGTAGAAGGCATAATGTAGTCACCCGTACTAGTGGCAACTATTATCGTGTCAATTTCTTGAGCGTCTAAATTAGCCGCTTCTAAAGCTTTTTTTGCTGCTTCGGTAGCCATAAAGCTAGTATTTTCTTGCTCATTAGCACAGTGGCGTTTTTCTATACCAACTCTTTGCTTTATCCACTCATCAGAAGTATCAATAAATTTACTTATATCATCGTTAGTTAAAATTTTTTCAGGCAAATAACTTCCTGTACCTAATATTTGTGCAAACATTCAATAGTCTACCTATATGTTAGTTAAATACAATATATGAAACGAGCCCTTTAGTCTTTAATAATCTAAAGAGTGCCAAACCCTCAAAATTATTGTAACATGATTAATATAATTAAAGAACTTTTTCCAAAGATTCTTGAATTGTTTTAGGGATGTTATATTTGATTTCTTTGGTAGCTTCATAAATAGCGGTCTCAAAGGCATTAGCACTAGCGCTACCATGGCTTTTTATGACGATCCCTGTTAGGCCTAACAAAGAAGCTCCATTAAAGCTATCCAAATTCATTCCTTTTTTCATTTTCTTGAAAAGTGGTAAAGCCATAATCGTTGGTATTTTCATTAACCAAGAGCCTTCAACTACAGTTTTTTTAATTAAAGACTCTATAAGCCTTAAAGTACCTTCCATAGTTTTTAGTGAAACATTACCAACAAAACCATCACAAACTATGACATCTGTAGAATCATCAAAAATATATTTACCTTCTATATAGCCATTATAGTTGATAAAATCACAGCCTTGTAAAAGTTTGGCAGCATTTTTAATATTATCCAACCCTTTCATCTCTTCTTCACCAATATTAAGTAAAGACACTCTTGGCTCAGCTATACCTTTTGAACTTGCTGCTAAAATGGAGCCCATGATAGCAAATTGAAAAAGCTGTTCAGAAGAACAAACCACATTTGCACCTAAATCTAGCATATAGGTTTTACTTAGTTTTTTAGTTTCCCTATTGTACGCTGGTAAAGCATAAACTATTGCAGGGCGGTCTACTCCATTGATAGTTTTTAGAACAAATTTTGATATAGCCATTAATGCCCCAGTATTACCAGCACTAACACAAGCGTTTACCGAGCCATCTTTAACAAGGTTAACAGCTACGCGCATAGAAGAATCTTTCTTTTTTCTTACAGCTATAGATGGAGATTCATCCATTCCAATAGTTTCACCAGCATGATGAATAGCTATTCTTTGTAGAATTGGCAGTTTTATCTTTTTTAGTTTTGAATATCTGTCTAAAGCTCTTTTAACCTTATGGTGATCCCCAACTAAAACAATTTGTAAGTTGGGGTCTTTTCTTACAGCTTCAAGAGCTGCTGGAATCGTAGTATTTAAACCATGATCACCACCCATTGCATCTATAGATATTTTGTAACCCATAATAAATAAAACTTCCTATTTTATTTCAAAAAAATTATTTTACTAAAAGTTGGTGTAGTAAAGTGATGTAATTATAATTTTCTGGGAGAAGGAATTTAGTCTTCAGATTTTACCTCTACTACTTTTTTACCCTTGTAAAACCCGTTTGGTGATACGTGGTGTCTTAGGTGTAATTCACCAGTTGCTTTATCAGTTGATAAAGTAGCTGTAGATAAAGAGTCGTGTGACCTTCTCATATCTCTTCTTGATCTGCTTTTTTTGACTTGTTGTACTGCCATTTTATGTAACCTCCGGTAGAAATTTTACTATTTTTATTTAGTGTTGTTTAAGTACTTTTAAAACCTCAAAAGGGTTTTCCTTTTTTTCAACAACGTTTTCTTGCTTGCTATAGTATGAATGTTTTTTGCTTTTTTTACAAGTGTTAGCGTTGTTTTTTGGTATTAACGGTAAGTCTAAAAGTATTTCTTCTTTGATTACATCTGCTAAATTTATAATAGCTGTGCTACAAATAAAAGGCTCATACAAGCTATCTTGAACTAGTCTATCATCTTCGACAACCATAATAGTGTTAGATGCATTAAAATCATACCCAAAAGGTTCCAGAGATTCTTGGCAAATTAGTTCTAAGTTGCTAGAGATATTATATTTAATACAAGGTTTACCATTTTCTTCAAAAAAAGAAAAATTACAGTTAAATATATAGGGCGTTTCTAAAATATAATCAGATAGCTCGCTAAGATCAGTAAGTATAATTTCAAAAGCTATTAATTCTCTTTTTTGCTTGGCATATGTACTATAATTTATATCGTATTTATTTTTCATAATCAGCTTTCTAAGTGTGTTACTTATATTTGGAATATTCTAACTTGGTTTCTTGTTTTATTAAAGTTGCTATTGTATCATCTTAGTGTTGTTCATATTACTTTAATTTTTTACTTAGAAGGTCAATCACATGTCTTTACCTATCTTTCAAGAGTTTTCAAATGCCATAAGATTTTTGGCTATAGATGCAACATTAAAAGCTAAATCCGGTCATCCCGGAATGCCTATGGGGATGGCTGATATCGCAACTGTTTTGTGGACAAAATTTCTCAAACACAATCCTAAAAATCCTCACTGGATTAACCGCGATAGATTTATCCTTTCAAATGGTCATGGCTCTATGCTTTTATATGCTTTATTGCACCTAACTGGTTACGATGTCTCTATTGAGGATATTAAAAATTTTAGACAACTTCACTCTAAAACTCCTGGCCACCCAGAATATGGTTATACTTCAGGAGTTGAGACGACAACCGGACCTCTTGGACAAGGTCTTGCAAATGCTGTTGGCATGGCTTTAGGGGAAAAGCTTTTATCACAAAGATACAACACTCCTGATTGCGAACTTATAGATCACTATACATATGTGTTTTTAGGGGATGGGTGCTTAATGGAAGGCATATCTCATGAGGCATGCTCATTAGCTGGCACGTTGGGTTTGAATAAACTTATAGCTTTTTGGGATGACAATAATATATCTATAGATGGTGATACCAAAGGTTGGTTTACAGACAATACAGTCGAAAGATTTAGATCTTATGGTTGGCATGTTATTGAAAGTATAGATGGTCATGATACCAAAGCTATAGAGCAAGCTATTATACACGCGCAATCTGAACAAAAAAGACCTACTTTAATATGTTGTAAAACAGTGATAGGTTTTGGCTCACCAGAAAAAGCTGGTACAGCATCAGTACATGGCTCCCCATTAAGTGTGGAGGAGAGAAATTCAGCAGCCAAAGAATTAGGTTGGCAATATGACTCTTTTGAAATACCTAATGAAGTGTATAGATTTTGGGATACTACCCAACGTGGTCAAATATTAGAGACAAATTGGCAAAAGCGTTGGGAAGTTTACAAATTAAATCCTAAATATAATGAGCTTAAGAGAGTTTTAGATAAAGACATTCCAGCAAAACTTGAAAAAGAAGTCCAAAGTTATATAAAATCACAAATAGAAAATCCCACCAAGGTGGCTACACGAAAAGCATCTCAAATGTCACTGGAAGTACTATGTAAGCATATGCCAGAAATGTTTGGAGGATCAGCGGATCTTACAGGTTCAAACAACACTAACTGGAGTGGCTCAGTTTGGTTAAATAATACGGATAAAGGAGCTAATTATCTCTCATACGGTGTGCGTGAGTTCGGTATGGCTGCGATTATGAATGGCTTAAGCCTGTATGGTGGTTTAAAGCCATATGGTGGTACTTTTCTTGTATTTAGTGACTATTCACGAAATGCTATCAGGATGGCTGCGCTTATGAAACAACCTGTCATACATGTAATGTCACATGATTCTATAGGGCTAGGTGAAGATGGTCCGACACATCAGCCAATTGAACATATCCCAAGTTTGAGATTGATACCTAATCTTAATGTTTGGCGTCCAGCTGATACAGTGGAAACAATGATCGCTTGGTATGAGGCTATTAAATCAAAAGATACTCCTAGTGTTATGGTGTTAACTCGTCAAGGGTTGCAGCCAATAGTCGTTTCTATGGAAAAAGCTAGCAACATATCTAAAGGAGGATACCTAGTTAAACAATATTCAGATGCTAAAGCTACGATAGTTGCGACAGGTTCCGAAGTTGAGTTAGCTGTAAAAGTAGCTGATGAGTACAGTAACAAAGGTATAAATATAAATGTTGCGTCTATACCTTGTGTAGAAATTTTTGATAAGCAAACTGATATATATAAAACCTCTGTAATTAGACAAGATATTCCAGCAGTATTTGTTGAGCTTGCTCAGCCAGACACATGGTACAAATATATGCCAAAGACAGGTGGTGAAGTTAAAGGAATAACAACTTTTGGAGAATCAGCGCCTGCTGAAGAGTTGTTTGAATATTTTGGCTTTACCGTGGAAAATATAAGCAATATAGTTGCTAAATACGTTTAAAAACTTTATCTGATAAATATTAGTTAAAAAATCTAATAAAAGGAGACTAAAATGAAAGTTGCTATTAATGGTTTTGGTAGAATAGGTCGTTTAGCATTTCGTCAAATGTTTGACAAAGATGGGATTGAAATAGTAGCAATCAATGATTTAACAAACCCAAAAATGTTAGCTCACTTGTTAAAATATGATTCCGCTCAAGGTAGGTATGCTAGAGCTGATGAGGTTTCTGCTAAAGAAAATTCTATAGTTGTAGGAGAAAAAGAGATAAAAATTTACGCACAAGCAGATGCTACTAAACTACCTTGGGGTGAGTTAGATGTAGATGTTGTTTTAGAGTGTACAGGTTTTTACGCGTCAAAAGCAAAATCCCAAGCTCATATAGATGCTGGAGCTAAAAAAGTTGTAATTTCTGCTCCAGCAGGAAATGATCTACCAACAGTTGTTTATAATGTTAACCATAATATTTTAACAGCAGAAGATAAAGTTATATCAGCAGCGTCTTGTACTACTAACTGTTTAGCTCCTATGGCAAAAACACTGCATGATCTAGCAAATATAGAAAAAGGGTTCATGACAACTATTCATGCTTATACAGGTGATCAAAACACTCTTGATGGCCCGCATAGAAATGGTGATTTACGTCGCGCTCGTGCTGCTGCTATAAACATAGTACCAAACTCAACTGGAGCTGCAAAAGCTATAGGCTTAGTTATTCCAGAATTAGCAGGTAAACTAGATGGTGCCGCTCAGCGTGTGCCAGTTGCAACTGGATCTTTAACTGAGCTTGTTGCCGTTGTATCTAAGAGTGTGACAGCAGAAGAGATAAATGTAGCTATGAAATCAGCAGCTAATGAATCTTTTGGCTACACTGAAGAAGAATTAGTTTCAAGTGATGTTATAGGAATTTCTGAAGGCTCACTATTTGATGCGACTCAAACTAAAGTTACTTCACTAGGTGATAAATCTCTAGTGAAAGTGGTATCTTGGTATGATAACGAAATGTCTTATACAAACCAAATGGTTAGAGTAGTTAAGCTGATAGGGTCTTTATAATTTGGAGCTAATATGAGTTTTCTAACTATAAAAGATGTAAACCTAAAAGATAAAAAAGTAATAGTTAGGGTTGATTTTAACGTTCCTGTTAAAGATGGTAAAGTCACTAGCACTGTAAGAATTCAGGCAGCTATCCCTACTATAGAGTATATCTTAGAACAAGGCGGGAGACCGATTTTATTATCTCATCTTGGACGCCCTACTGAGGGTGAGTATGATCCTGAGTTTTCGCTAGAACCTGTAGCGAGAGCCTTAGAAGAAATAATCCATAAGCCAGTAAGGTTTGAAAAAGATTGGCTTGCGGGTGTTGATATTAAAGCTGATGAAATTATTATGTGTGATAACGTTCGCTTTAATAAAGGTGAGAAAAAATCTGATGATGAGCTATCTAAAAAAATAGCAAGTTTAGGGGATGTATTTGTAATGGATGCCTTTGCAACAGCTCATCGTGCTCAAGCCTCTACTTATGGAGTAGCAAAGTATATTTCAGTTGCATGCGCTGGATTTTTAGTTTCAAATGAAATCAAAGCTTTAGAGAAAGCATTAAAAAACCCTAAAAAGCCAATGGCTGCCATAGTAGGCGGCTCAAAGGTATCTACTAAACTATCGGTTTTACATAATTTACTTGATAAAGTCGAAACTTTGGTAGTTGGTGGAGGCATAGCTAATACATTTATAAAAGCGCAAGGATATTCTGTAGGTAGTTCACTTTATGAGCAAGAATTAGTTTGCCAAGCAAAAGATATTCTAATAAAAGCTCAACAAAAAGGTATTAATATACCTGTCCCTGTAGATGTAAGAGTTGCTAAAGAGTTTAGCGAAAATGCTCAAGCAGTTATAAAAAATGTAGCTGACGTAACTGATGATGATATGATCTTGGATATAGGACCTAAATCAGCAGAAAATATTACTAAGCTACTAAATTCTTCAAGTACTATATTATGGAATGGACCAGTTGGTGTATTTGAGTTTGATAGCTTCTCAGAAGGCACAAAAGCTTTATCATTAGCTATTGCTAATTCAAAAGCATTTTCTGTAGCTGGCGGTGGTGATACTATAGCGGCTATAGAAAAATTTGATATAAAAGATAAGGTTTCTTATATATCAACAGCAGGTGGAGCATTCTTAGAATTTTTAGAAGGTAAAGAGTTACCAGCTATTGAAATATTAAAAGAAAAAGCAAAAAAATAATTTTATTTAAGGTGATACTTATGAGAAGAACCAAAATTTTAGCTACCCTTGGACCTGCAAGTGAATCTAAAGAAGTCCTTACTGAGATGATAAAGGCTGGGGTTAACGCTGTTAGGTGTAATTTCTCACATGGATCTGCTGAAGACCATAGAAAGAGAGTTGAACTGATCCGTCAAATTGCAAAAGAGCAAGATACTTATGTTGGGATATTGGCAGATTTGCAGGGTCCTAAGATCAGACTTTCTAAATTTAAAAATGGTTCTGTAGAGATAAAAAAAGGGCAAAAATTTATACTTGATGCCGATCTTGGTGTAAATGATGGCGATGAGAATACAGTAGGTATTGATTATAAAGAGTTAATTAAAGACGTTAAATCTGGAGATATTTTACTAGTTGATGACGGTAAAATTGTTTTGCAGGTTGAGTCAGTCAAAGAAAATAAAGCTACAACTAAAGTAGTTATTGGCGGTAAAGTTTCTAATAACAAAGGAATCAATAAAAAAGGCGGCGGACTTACCGCCCCAGCTCTTACAGATAAAGATAAAGAAGATATTAAAATAGCAGCGATGCTACAGGTGGATTTTTTAGCTGTGTCTTTTGTAAGGGATGGTAAAGACATGGAGTATGCTCGTCAATTAGTACATGAAGCTGGTTGGAAACCAGCTATGGTTGCCAAGATTGAAAGAGCCGAAGCAGTACACAAAGAAACCTTAAAAAGCATCATAGAAGCTTCCGATTTAGTTATGGTTGCTCGTGGTGATTTAGCTGTAGAAATTGGTGACGAAAATGTCCCTACTGTACAAAAGCTGATTATTAGTACAGCTAGACAAAATGAAAAAGGATCTATTACCGCCACTCAAATGATGGAATCAATGATAGAAAACTCCTCTCCTACACGTGCTGAAGCTTCTGATGTAGCAAACGCTGTATTTGACGGTACAGATGCGGTTATGCTTTCAGCTGAAACAGCTGTTGGTAAATATCCAGTAGAGACTATTGCTGCTATGTCAAGAATTTGTGAATCTGCTGAAAAAAGCAAGTATAACCACATTATTAAAAAACAAAAAATAGCTGATTGTAGTCGAATTGATCATGCCGTATCAGTAGCAGCCGTTAAGATAGCTAATGATATTGGTGCTAAAGGTTTAATTGTTTTAACAGAAGGTGGAAATACTTCACGCTGGATGTCACGAATAAATACAGATTTACCGATTTATGCACTATCTCGTAATACTCCAACATTAGGGGCTATGACTTTGTTTAGAGGTGTCATACCAATATATTTTGACTCTACTAGAATGTCAAAAGTATATGTAAACAGGTCTGCCTCTATGGAGCTTGAAAGTAGAAAGTTAGTAAAAGAGGGAGATATTCTTGTACTTACTAGCGGTGACAGTATGGGTGTACATGGAAGTACTAATAAAATCAAAGTAATAATAGCCGGTCAAGTAAGGTAAAAGGAGAAAATAAATGGCTTTAGTTTCATTACGTCAACTATTAGATCATGCAGCAGAACATGGGTATGGAATCCCAGCTTTTAACGTAAATAATTTAGAACAAGTAAGGGCTGTTATGGAGGCTGCTGATAAAGTAAATTCACCAGTTATTTTACAAGGTTCTGCAGGTGCTAGAAAATACGCTGGCGCTCCTTTTATCAGACATTTAGTTTTAGCTGCTATAGAAGAATATCCACATTTACCAGTTTGTATGCATCAAGATCATGGAACGTCCCCAGCAGTTTGTCAACGATCTATTCAGTTAGGCTTTTCATCTGTGATGATGGATGGCTCGCTAAAAGCAGACGGCAAAACTCCAGCAGATTATGAATATAATGTAAATGTAACTAAAACTGTTACAGATATGGCTCATGCTTGTGGTGTCTCTGTTGAAGGTGAGCTAGGTTGTCTTGGCTCTTTGGAAACTGGACAAGCCGGTGAAGAAGATGGTATAGGTGCAGAAGGCACCTTATCTATGGATCAGCTATTAACAGACCCAGAAGAAGCGGCTGATTTTGTAAGAAAAACTAAAGTTGATGCGTTAGCAATTGCTATTGGTACAAGTCATGGAGCTTATAAGTTTACTAAGCCACCTACAGGTGACGTATTATCTATAAAAAGGGTAAAAGAAATCCATGCTAGAATTCCAGGTACACACTTAGTGATGCATGGCTCATCTTCTGTACCACAAGATTGGCTAGAGGTGATTAACAACTATGGTGGTGCAATGGGTGAGACCTATGGTGTGCCAGTAGAAGAAATTGTTGAAGCAATAAAATATGGTGTACGTAAAGTAAACATCGATACTGATTTACGTATGGCAGCAACTGGTGCAATAAGGAGATTTTTAGCAGAAAACCCCGCTGAATTTGACCCACGTAAATACAATGCTGTAGCTAAAAAAGCAATGTCTGAAATTTGCCAAGCTAGGTATGAGGCTTTTGGTAGTGCTGGTATGGCTAGCAAAATCAAGCCAATCTCACTTGAAACAATGTTCCAGCGTTATGAAAATGGTGAGTTAGATCCAGTTGTTAAGTAGTCACCAATTCATACCAAATGTTTTTCTATGCTTTTTTCACATACTTCTAGTGCTTCACAAATAGTTTTATAAAACTTTGATTTTTGCAAATTTTTAGGAACATTCATCTCTGACGTTTTACAACCACCCAAACCATCTTTCAAACCAGCTAGGCTCCTCACTTCCATCTGGCCTTAATTTTTTAAGGTAATTACTATTTGGATAATTCTTTTTAAGCACTTCAAGGTTTACTTTTGCTTGCTCATTCAAACCCAAATCCCTATATGCTTTTATAGTTATTACTAGAGCGTCTTCTGTAGATGAACTTTGAGGATAATTACGTATGACTTGTGATGCTCTATCAATAGCCGCATTAAAAGCCCCCCTCTTATAATAAAAGTGCGCAATATTATCATAGTATTTTGCTATCGTATTATTTATATAAATCATCCTACGCTTAGCATCTGAAACAAATGAGCCGTTAGGGTCTAAAGCTAAGGCTTTCTCAAAATTATTATATGCCTCAGTGTAGCCAGTAGGGTCATGATGACCCATATCATATGGAGCATAAGTTTGTAAAAGCCCCCTACCATTTTCAAAACCAACTACCCCAATCATATAGTAAATGTAGCCTTTGTACTTACTATATGGATACATCTTGATAAACTGCTGTGCTAAAGCTAATGACATAGTCGATTCGTCATTCATATAGTATACATATACAAGATCAACCATACCTTTTTCAGCTAAAGGAGTAAAAGGATACTGTGCAACTAATGATTTATAAGATCTGACCGCATCAAAATAATCATTATTTTGCATTTGTTTATGGGCATTTGCATAAATAAACTCTGCTGTGTAGCCTGTGTAGACCTGAGGTAGCTCATTATCTTTCTTAGGGCCACACCCCGCTACAGCAAAAATCATAGATAAAATAACTATTAAATATAAAAATCTAGTCATTTGATTAGCTATCCTTTATTTTTCTTATATAATTTCCATACAAAAAATTATAAAATTTACGCTACGTATAGCAATTTAAACTATGGCAAATAATACACTATCCAAGCGATTTCATCAAAAAATTATTCTAACACCTGAACACGCAGGCAAAAGGTTAGATATAGCTGTTAATGAAGTATTTGAGGATTTTTCGCGCTCTCAAATACAAAAATGGATAAAAGATGGCTCTATAACTTTAAATAATAGCCATACTAAAGCTAAACATATAGTTATTGGAGATGAAGAAATAGAAATAGATGTCACATTTGTACCAACAAATGAATGGTTAGCTGAAGATATTAAACTAAATATCATTTATGAAGATGAAAATATTATTGTTATAAATAAACCAGCAAATATGGTTACTCATCCAGGTGCTGGGAATATGACTGGCACTATTTCAAATGCTCTGCTAAATCTCAATAAAAACCAACAAAACTTACCTCGTGCTGGGATCGTTCACCGCCTAGATAAAGATACTACTGGTCTTATGGTAGCTGCTAAGACTAGTTTGGCTTACCTTAGTCTTATCCAGCAACTATCAGATAGAACGGTATCTAGGAAATATCTAGCAGTAGTAGAGGGTGAAATTTACGAATCAGGTACAATTGACCAACCAATAGGTCGTGACCCTAACAATAGAATCAAAATGGCTATTAACTATAGTGGCAAACAAGCTATCACAAACTATACTCCTTTGGAGATATACGATGGGTTTACTCTAGTAGAATGTAAGCTAGAAACAGGCCGCACACATCAAATAAGAGTACACATGAAAAGTATCAATCACCCTTTAGTAGGTGACCAAACCTATAACAAATCCTCTTCTAAACTAAAAAATACAAACCTCGCCTGTTTCCCTAGACAAGCCTTACATGCTTATAGTCTTTCGTTTACTCACCCTTTAACTCATAAAATACTAAACTTTACATGTGATATGCCATGTGATATGTTAAATCTTATATCACAACTTAGGTTGACTATATCAGACGACCCCAGTCTAACAGAGGATTATTAAAATATGGTAACTGATAAATTACATACTCTTAGAAATTTCGTACTTTTCTGCAGTTTTATAATACTAGCAACTTTCTTATCTTTTGATCATGGAAAAGCTAAACACGACAGTTATGCTCTAGCAACCAAAATTAGCCAGAAATCTGACAAGCCAGATTTTCTTAATATAGATGATACCGCTGAAAAAAAACAAGCTTTTATAAACTACATCTTAAAAGCGATTCAAAATGCTAACAAAGAAATTTGTGCTCAGCAAGAAGAATTACAGAAACTCAAAAAGGCTTACGATAAAAACCAAAAACTCACAAAGAAGCAGCTAGATAGGCTTAACACATACTTATCCTACTATAAAATACGAAATGCTACAGACACCCAACAGATGATAAATCAGTTAAAAATAAAAGTCGGTACCGTACCTAGCAGCTTTGTTATAGCTCAAGCGGTGCTCGAAAGTGGTTGGGGCACTTCACGTTTTGCTAGAGAGTATAGTAACTATTTTGGGCTTCACTGTTTTTCTGAAGATTGTGGTGTTAAAGCCTCAGGAGCTAACGTATATTTAGAAACTTTCCCTAACGCAACAGAAAGCGTTTTAGGATACTATTATAGACTTAATACAGGCACAAAATTTAAACAGTTCAGGCTTACTCGTCAGCAAGTTAAAAACCATACTCTTCCACGTTCTGCTATGCTTGATACTTTAGAAAACTACTCAGAGTTAGATGGTGAAGAATATAAAAACCGCCTAGAAGGTGTAATTAGACCTAATAATTTAACTCAATATGATAATGATGGTACATGTTAATCCAATACTTTAGATATTCATGTTGGTATTAAACTATTTTTCTTGTATATTAGATTAATTAAGATATTGCTGCCCAGTATAATCGGTATGAATATAAGAGTAGTTCAAAACACTATTTATTTCGAAGGCTTTCTAACACTTAAGCAAATAAAACCAAAGCTTATTGAAAAGCCTCTGAATAATCTAAAAAATAATATTCAGTTTGTTGATATAACAAACGTTAAAGAATTAGATACTGCTGGTGCTTATATAATATTAAAAACCTTAGCTAAATTTAAACTCGACAAAAAACAAATCATTTGTAACTCAAAAAGAAACCAAAACCTGATTAATCTAACAAACCGAAATCTACCTACTAAAAAAATTAGTGAATTTTCAAAAAAGCCAAATGCTGTTTTTAATAGTATTTATATATTAGGCAAAAATACCAACGATCTAATAGCAGAAATTAAATTAAGTATTAGCTTCTTAGGAGCGATTGTTCTAGGTTATTTAAACTTTTTTAGACGACCTTATGGTTCTTTTTTTTCTATTGTATTAAATATAGCATATGACTCAACTATTAAAGCGCTTAGTATTGTTATACTTTTATCATTGATTATTGGCTTAGTTTTAACATACCTACCACTTAATTTAATGATGCAGTATGGTACACAAATATTTGTCGTTGATATGTTAGGCATATCCTCTTTTAGAGAGTTTGCTCCCTTGTTTACTGCCATAATAATAGCTGGTAGAAGCGGTTCTGCTTTTACCTCAGAGATAGGAATTATGAAAGTAAATGAAGAAATTGACGCCCTTCAGACAATTGGTGAAGACCCTATACAACGCTTAGTTTTACCACGAATTACGGCTCTAATAATTAGCTTACCAGTACTAACAACTGTAGCGATGATAGCTAATATTACAGGAGGTATTATTATTACTTACTTGATTGCAGATATAACTCCTCTTGAATTCATCGATAGACTATTTTCAAATGTAAATGTCAGTCATTTTTATATTGGATTATCGAAAACACCTTTTTTTGCTCTAGTAATCGCTGGCATTGGTTGCCTAAAGGGTATGTCTGTTAAAAGAGACTCTCAAAGTGTTGGTAAAGCAACTACAACAAGTGTTGTGTACTCAATATTTCTAATAATCATTGTTGATGCAATCTTTGCTGTTTCACTAAATGGCGTTGCTTAGGAATCATTTTTATGGATAAAAATATTATTGAAATAAGAGACCTAAGCACAAAATTTGGTAAAGAGTGGATCCACAAAGATTTAAACCTTGATATTCCAGCTAAAAAAATTAGCTGTATAATTGGTGCTAGTGGCTGTGGAAAAACTACACTTATGCGTGAAATACTCATGCTACAACCAATTTATTCTGGAAAAATATTCTTATTAGGTCAAGAGATTTCTAAACTTGCTGATAATCCCTATAAGCGAAAACAAATATCAAGCAAAATGAGTATGATGTTTCAACACTGTGCCTTATTCTCCTCATTAACAAATTTACAAAATGTCATTTTCCCTCTCAAGCAACATACAGATCTGCCCTTAGATATACTAACTGACATAGCTATCATTAAACTTAAAATGGTAGGGCTAAAAGAAGAAGCTTTTGATAAATACCCTTCTGAAATAAGTGGAGGTATGTTAAAAAGGGTTGCTTTGGCTAGAACTATAGTACTAGATCCTAAAATAATATTTCTAGATGAACCTAATGCAGGGTTAGACCCTTATTCTGCTAGAGCTATGGATGAGTTAATCTTATATCTAAAGAATGAGCTTGAGATGTCTGTAGTTATGATAACTCATGATTTAAGCACAATTTGGAATATAGTCGATGATATAATATATATGGATAATAAAAAAATAATGTTACATGATACTGTTGAGTTTGTGTCTCAACAGACACAATATGAAAGTATAAGAAAGTTCTTTGGTTCACATAATGAAACAAAAGATATGGAGGAACCTATTTATGAATGAAAATAGTATAAAAAATATAATTGCTGGCTTATTTGTTATTTTTATGGTTTTTGTGATGATATTTATTGGCGTTTTTCTATCTGGAGGTTTCAAAAGTCAAGCTACTACAACTTTTGTAACAAACTTTAAGAGTATCTCAGGTTTAAGCGTAGGCTCTGACGTATCATACAAAGGACTTAGCGTTGGTAAAGTTTCAGATATATTAATCAATAAAGAAAATCCTAAACTGATAAGTGTTTACATGAAGATCTATGATAATATTACCATTTTCAAGCAAACTGTAGCCACCCTACAACCAATGGGCATAACAGGTCAATCAAAAGTAGTGTTGTCTTTTAATATTAGCAAAGAAGATACAGCACTAGAGCCTTTTACAAAAATAAAAGGTAAAATCCCTGAAATCAAATCCAAACCGTCACAAATTGAGAGCATTCTCAACAAAGTTAACAATATAGCCGACTCCTTACAGCAAATATCAAATAAATTCAACAAAATGCTTTCCCAGGAGAATATCCGAAGGTTCAATGAATTTACAGATAGCGTTAATATCCTATTATATAACTTGAGTAACTCATCACTATATTTTAATAAGACTCTAGTAAACTTAAATGAAAATATGACAGAAAGTCAAGAAGCTATTTCGCGGTTAAATGACGTTATTAGATTACTTCAATATGATCCTTCGATAATAGTTAGAGGCGTAGAACGCTAAGGAAAAATTATGAAAAAATACCTTTTAGTTTTATTAGCTTTAATTATACCAGCACATATATTTGCTTTTTCGTTGCTTGGAGGCCCAATCAAAGTTCCTGAAGAAAAGCAGTTTGTAATATATAACAAACAACTAGAAAAAACAGGGTTGCCTGACGTTGAAAAAGCTGATGTTAACACTACCCTTCTAGTTTACAATATACAAACTCAAGCTGTTAAATCTACATCTATGTTTTATATCCAAGGTAACCAGTTACACACTTTTGAAAACAATGTATGGGCAATACCTGTAACAACAATGCTTACAGTTGCTGTTTTCGAGTACATTCTGGATAATAATATTGTCAGCAATCTAGCTTTTCAGAATGTGAATATTCGCCAAGATTTTACTCTATCTGGCACTACACCATATGGCCCGGTTATAGATCTAGATGAACAACAATTTTACTTTTATATAACTTTTTATCTAAAAAATGAACGCAATAGCGAAACTAAAATAAAAACAATAAAATATAAGCAACCTATAGCTAGTGATGATATAACAGCAAATAACTATGTTGATTTAACAAATGATGCCTTAAAGCATATTCTTTTAGAGCTAAAACCATGGCTTGTCCACAACCTAAAAGCTCAAATAATTGAACATGCCAAAAATAATAATCCAGCACCAACTTTAATAAATATAAACCAAAAGGTTTAAAATTAATTAATAAAGCTAGCTACCAAACCTATCAATCCACCAAATACTCCTCCCCATACAACAAGCCAACCTAAATGCTCTTTTATTATTTTTTGTATAATTTCTTTTACTATTTGTGGCGTTAACTCCTCTAATCTAGCATCTATGAGTTTTTCAATTTTTGCTGTTACTTGCATTGAAACTTTTTTTTCATCAATATGAAGCTCTGCTATTAGCTGCGAAATTTTTAAATCAAGCTTAGATATAAAAGGCTCTCTTAAGGCTTCTAGAGCAACCTTCCCCCCTAAAAACATCTCTACCATTGAGCCATATCTACTATCCATTAGCATCTCGATAAAGCTGTCAAAAATTTTATTATAGTCAACCTTCTCTTTAAATGTAGTTTGTAAATACCTTTTAAGTTCGTCACTTGCTAAAAATTTCTGTAAATTCTCTTCTGAAAAAAACTGTTCCATAATCATTTTCTTAATAGCTTTTTTAAAACTATCAAATTTATTAGGAATAATCCCTGAACCATATAAAAATGGTATCTTCTCAAATAACATATAAATTGCTATCCAATTAGTTAAAGCTCCTGATAGAGCATAAAAACCTATGTTTTTTATATGTTGATCTGTGAAATACAATCCAACTAGAATTATTAAAAAAGATATTAAGTTTGTCATAAAACTTTTATTTAACAAAAACATGTATCACCTCTACTTTATTTTTTCTAATTATGGGGCATTTGCAAGCTGGAATTAGATGGGTGGTAACAAGGCAAAAATATTCAAAAAAGCACAATTTACACATAGTAAATGAATATTCTGAGAATATTTTTAACCCAGTTAGAAACATATAATTTTAGTTTGCAGCACTCCCATTATATAATAAAGAATAAACATTTTAACAAATTATAATCCTATGAGAACTATTCGTGGTTTTTTCAGTGATATTTCTAATGCTTCAACTAGCCTTCAAATAACTGGTGAATACTATAACTACTTTAAAAACGTATTACGCTTAAAAAAAAATGATTTTATAGAACTATTTAATGGCTATGATAGTAAACAATATAGAGCTAAAATCACAGCTGTAAATAATAAACATATTGAACTTGAAGTAATAAGCTCTCAGTTGATTAACAATGAAAACCCTTATACTATCAATCTTTTTCAATCAATCATTAAAAATGAAAACTTTGAATTAGTGATACAAAAAGCTACTGAATTAGGAGTTAACAACATTTTCCCTTTAATAACAGAACGAACTAATCATAAGTTTGATAAAAAAAATTTTGATAAAAAACTCGAAAGATGGACGAAAATAGCTATAAACGCCTCCGAGCAGTGTGCAAGGGTGTTTATCCCAACTATTCATAGTTTAATACAACTTGATAGTATAAATTTAGAGCCTGAAGCTTTAAACATCACATTATGTCCATATACAATAACAGACTCTACCTTTGTAGATAAAATTAAAAATAATTGTAATTTTAATGTTTTTATTGGTCCAGAAGGTGGTTTTAGTGATTCTGAAATAAACTACTTTAGAGAAAACAGTTTTTGTATGGTAAACTTAGGCAAGAGGATACTAAAGGCGGAAACTACGCCCATAAATATATTATCCATACTAAATTTCATTAAACAGAGTTAATAAATCATTGAAAAATAATTGCTATAGTGTTTTAATTAACCTAATACAACTTTAAAATTCAGGTTACGTTATGCAAAAAAACTATAAAACTCTTTCAGCTCCCTTTTGGATTGTTTGGGGTGTTGAGTTTTGGGAAAGGTTTGGATTTTACGGATTCCAAGCAATTATCGCCTTATTTTTCACGCAAAAAATGGGGTTAAGTGAAACTGAAACAATATACCTAATGGGTTCATTCTTTGCTTTTACTTTTGGTTTTATCTGGGTCGGAGGATTAATTGGAGATAAAATACTTGGAGCTAAACGTGCTGTAGTTATTGGTGCCATAATATTAGGTGTATCTTACTTAGGGTTTATCTTTGCTAACCAACAGACGATATATTATATATTTTCTGGGATTATTATTGGTAATGCTGTCTTTAAAGCCAATCCTTCATCCCTAATATCCAAAATGTTTGAAAAAGGTGATGGTCGCTTAAACAGTGCTATGACTTTATACTATCTTGCGATTAATATAGGCGGTCTAACATGCATGGCTTTAACGCCCGTTATCTCTGAAATTTATGGTTATACGTATGCTTTTGTGTTATGTGGTTTCGGCCTGTTTATAGGACTTTTTGGTTTTTTAACTTTTTATAGCAAAATGAAAGACTTAGATACAGATATTGGCAAACAACCTGTAAATAAAACCCATCTTATTTACATATTAATCGGATTAATTATTGCCTTTCTAATAATAGCAAACATTTTAGCTAATACTACTTTATGTATAATTCTAACAGCTATAGTAGTATGTATAGCTACAATATATTTTCTATATATAGCATTTGGCTTAGAAAAAATTGACAGAAATAGGATGTTTGTAGCTCTAATACTTATAATCGAAGCTATAGTCTTTTATGCTTTATACTTCCAAATGCCCACAACTCTTACTTTCTTTGCTAAACATAATGTTGAGTTAAATATCCTAGGATGGAGTGTACCAGCAGCACAGTATCAATTTCTCAACCCACTATGGATAGTAATTTTTTCCCCTATTCTAGCAATAATCTACAAAAAAAGTAAACTCACTCACGCTACAAAATTCTGTATAGGGATGGCTTTGATGTTTATTTCATACAGCATATTATATTGTACTAAATTCTTTGCTACAAACTACGTTGTTTCTGGAAACTGGTTAATTATTTCTTATGCTGCCTCCTCTTTAGGCGAGCTTTTAATTTCCGGACTTGGACTAGCTATGGTAGCTGAACTGTGTCCTGCTTTTATTTCTGGGTTTGTTATGGGATTTTGGTTTATAGCCACCATGATAGCTTCATACCTTGCTTCATTTATAGGCTCATTCATAGCTTTACCAAAAGATAGTACTGGTATTACAAAACAGCAAATCTTAGAAATGTATACAACTGTATTTGGTAACATAGCCATTGGAGTGGCTATTGTTACGGTTATCATGCTTATACTGACCCCTACACTAAATAATTACACTCGTAAAATAGAGGTTGTTGATGACCATAAAGCTGAAGTTGGCAATTCAATTTAATCAAAGAAAGCCTTTCTCACGCTCTTAAAAATATTGCAAAAATATTATCATAATGCTTTAATATATTTCACTAAATATTATTTTTATGGCACTTTTAATGAATAAAAACAACAATACGCTTTCAGCCCCTTTTTGGATTGTTTGGGCGATTGAATTTTGGGAAAGATTTGGTTTTTATGGTTTCCAAGCTATTATTGCTTTGTATTTTACAAAAAAAATAGGACTAACTGAATCACAGACTATATACATAATGGGCTCTTTTTTTGCTTTTACATACGGCTTTGTGTGGATAGGAGGCTACCTAGGCGATAAGGTACTTGGTGCCAAGCGAAGCGTCATTTTAGGATCAATAATACTAGCAATCTCTTATTGGTCTTTTAGCTTTGCCAATAAAGAGACTATCTACTATACTCTTGCTGGTATCATAATAGGAAATGCTATTTTTAAAGCTAATCCATCTTCACTAATATCAAAGATGTTTGAAAAAGGTGATAATAGATTAGATGGGGCTATGACACTATACTATATGGCCATAAATGTAGGATCGTTATTTTCTATGAGTATAACTCCTATTATTGCTGAAACATTAGGTTATAAATATGCTTTTATAATTTGTGGCTTAGGTCTAGTAACTGGGCTTATAGGGTTTTTGATTTTCTATAATAAAATGCAAACACTCTATACAGTAGCAGGTAGTAAACCATTAAACAAAACCAAATTTGTTTACACATTAGCAGGAGCTTTAGTTTCTTTACTAATAATAGCCCATATATTACCTAATACTAAGCTATGTGTAAGCCTAACTGCTATTATAGTCATTATTGCTACAACTTATTTTTTATACATGGCTTTTACTTCAAGCAGTTATGAAAGAAATAGGATGCTTGTAGCTTTGGTTTTAATAATTCAAGCAATCATATTTTTTGCTTTATATTTTCAAATGCCTACTACTCTTACTTTCTTTGCTGAACACAATGTGCAATTAGATATATTTGGATGGAATGTACCTTCTGCACAATACCAAGTACTAAATCCTTTTTGGATAGTAGTACTATCTCCTTTACTAGCTATAATATATAAGAAAAACAATTCAAGCCACGCTAGCAAATTTTGTTTTGGTATGTTTATGATGTTTACATCTTACGCTATCCTTTATTTTACAAAGTTCTTTGCTACAAATGGCATAGTTTCTGGAAATTGGTTAGTTATTTCTTATGCTGCCTCATCATTAGGTGAACTTTTAATTTCCGGACTTGGATTAGCTATGGTTGCAGAACTTTGTCCTGCTACATTTTCAGGATTTGTTATGGGCTTTTGGTTTATTTCTAGTATGATTGCCTCATATCTTGCTTCTTTTATTGGTTCATTTATAGCACTTCCAGAAGGTGTCACACTAACAGTCCAAGAAAGTCTAGAAACTTATACTCATGTATTTGGAGTTATAGCACTAGCTCTTATAGTAATCACTGTATTAATGATAATCTTAGTACCTACTTTGAATAAATATATTAAAGGCATCCATGCTATTGAAGACCATAAAATAGATAATGTTTAACCAAAAGTTTATAATTTTTCTCGATAGTTCTAGATTTTATTTGCTAAAATATATTAACCAAAATGGCCTTTAAACAATTTATGACTAAATTTTCTAAACAAACGTGGTTAAATAACTACTCAAAACACGTACCTACAACTATTGATAATAATGCTCAGACAATATTGGATTTTTATGAAAATGCTATAATACAATTTCCTTATAAAATAGCTTTATCTTGCCATGAAGTCGACTTTACTTACTCAAAACTAGATGACCTAGCTACAAAATTAGCTAGCTACCTACAGAATAATCTTGGTGTACAAAAAGGCGATAGAGTTGCTATAATCTTGCCAAATTGCGTGCAATTTACAGTTAGTTTATTTGCATGTATAAAGATTGGAGCTATTTTTGTAAACATTAACCCACTGTATAAGTCTGATGAGTTAGAAGCTATACTAAATGGTTGTAATGTAAAAATTGCTATTGTTTTAGATATGTTTGCCCACCATATTCAAAAAGCTAGGATAAATATACATTCTCTAGAAAATGTTATAGTAACTAATATTTCTGACTTATATTCATTTCCAAAAAAGCAGATTATTGGATTTATATCAAAATACCTTATTAAAGATAAGCCAAACTATAACAAAAACACTTTTATTTCATTTAACAAAGCTATAACTGCGGATAAAAAGCTATATCAAAGACCAACTATTTCAATAGAAAACATTCTTTGTTTACAATATTCAAGTGGTACTACAGGCAAGCCAAAAGGAGCTATTCTCACGCATAATAATGTTGCTTCTAATATTAAACAAGTCTGGGCTTGGATTAAAGCAGATATGGATTTATCAGAGCAAATAGTAATAACGGCCCTACCTTTATATCATATCTTCTCTCTAAGTGCTAACTTGTTTTGTTTTTTCTTTGCTGGAGCAAAAAACATCTTGATACCAAATGCCAGAGATATTAAAAATCTTATCAAAACAATGTCACAAAATGAATTTTCTATTTTTAATGGCCTTAACACTCTTTACATGGCGATGTTAGAGCATCCTGATTTTGATAAAATTAATAAAACGAAATATAAGTACTCTTTAAGTGGAGGCATGCCTATCTCACGTAAGATTTATTTACGGTGGTTAGATAAGACTGGTGTTGAGCTTAAAGAGGGTTATGGAATGACTGAGATGTCTCCTGCAATTTCTCTAAATAAGTTTAATGTTTCTGAAAATGATTATTTTGGCACTTGCGGATACCCTATACCAAGTACTGAACTTAGTATACGAGACATAGACACACATCAAGAAATAGTAGAATGCTTTAAAGAAGGAGAAATTTGGCTCAACGGACCCCAAAAATGCCAAGGATTTTGGGATGACGAGGAAAGTAACAAATTCTATTTTACTGAAGATGGATGGTTGAAAACTGGAGATATTGGATATATTGACAAAAAAGGCCGCCTAACAATCTCTGGAAGACTCAAAAATATGATTATTGTTTCTGGATTTAATGTATATCCTAGAGAAATAGAGATATGTATTTTAAAACTTAACCAAATAAAAGAAGTTGCAGTTACTGGAATAGCATCAAAAACTTCGGGAGAACGCGCTATAGCATTTGTATCGTTAGAAAAAGGAGCACAATTGACAGAAAAAGACATTATTGATCACTGTAGAGAAAAACTCGCTAGCTACAAGATACCAAAATCTTGCATCTTTGTTGAATCTCTCCCAAAAAATAATACTGGTAAGATTGACATTAAAAAGCTAAAAAATGACTTTCTATAAAATCTTACAAAAAATTCCAACTTTACATTTAAGCTCTTTTGGCATAAGCTTTTGCCATATTTTTGTATTTAATTTATTTTAAAATTTGACATGCAAGCAAATACACCCTCTCCTACCAAAAGCTTTTGGGGCCAAAAACGTACTATTGTTGCACTAGCGATAAGCTTGCTTGCTTTGGCAGAAATAATTGATTTAACAATTGTTGCTGTAGCCATACCACAGATCATGGGGGCTATTGGCGCAAACGTTGAAACTATAGCTGATGTGACTACCGTGTATATAGTTTCTGCGGCTATATTTATATTGCTATCTGGTTTAGTAATAGAGAAATATGGAATTAAACGTGTAGCGTTAGTTTCGTCTGTAGTTTTTGGTATCTCATCTATTATGTGTGGCTTATCTACATCGCTTACAGAGATGATTATTTTTAGGGCATTTCAAGGGATAGGTGGAGCATTTTTACCTTCTGTAGCTCAAACGTATATTTCAACAAACTTTAAAAATGATGAGTATAAAAAAATGATGACCATATATAGTATGGTTATTGTCATGGGACCTATACTTGGACCTATACTTGGTGGAGCAATATGTGAAAATATGTCTTGGGAATGGATTTTTTATGTCAACGTGCCTTTATGTATAGTAGCTTTTGTTATCATCTTATTTATGATGGAAACCACAGAAATTAAAAAGATGAAAATAGATTATACAAGTTTTAGTTTTATGGCGATAGGTGTAGGCTGCTTAGAATTTTTTATTGATAATGGTAATACAAATGGTTGGTTTGATTCTATAGAAATGATTATCTTATTTGCTATATCTATAATATCATTAGGCTTTTTCATATGGCGAGGTTTAATTTATTCCTCAGTAGTTAAATTTAGAATTTTTAAAAATATCAATTTTGTACTAGCATGCTTTTTATGCTTTACTTTCGTTTTACTATTTTCTGCAGCAATGGCGTATCTACCTACTATGCTACAACAAGTATATGGCTATCCTGTCGATCTAGCTGGTTATATCACAGCTCCTAGAGGTGTTGCTGCTGTATTTGGTGCTGCGTTTACCCAAGCATACTTAGTTAAAAAAATAGGCGTAAGAAAAACGATAAGCTTAGGAATAATCACCTTTGGCATATCATGTATTATGCAAGCTCATTTTTCAGCTACTCCTAATGAGTTATATATAGTAATAACCACTATAATACAAGGAGTTGGTATGATGATGTTTTTTATACCTTTTATGAGCATATTAGTTGTTGGTATCGCTGAAGAAGATATGGGAGATATGTCTGGCTCATTTAACTTTTTTAGAAACTTTGGTAGTTCTGTAGGAACAGCTTTTGTCGCTACATTTATCTCTAGGAGCCAACAAACTAGCTTTCAGGAACTATCTCAAAATATATCTTCGCTGAATCAAAATTTTCAAGCTTGGAGCAGCAAACTTCCACTTTCAGATTCTACTGTTATTGCTATGGCAAAACAGCAAGTAATACACCAAGGAAGCTTACTAAGCTATCTGAACTCTTTTTATGTAGTCGGTATACTTAGTCTTTTTTTAGCTGTTGTACCATTTTTATTAAAAGAACCTCCAGAAGACACCCACGCCATAGTGGCACATTAAATTAATTAGTATAATAAGGTTAATAAAATGTCAGAAACTAAAGATAATAAAGCCCACCAAGATAATAAAACAACAAAGTTCTCACCAAAAAAAATTGCTATTGGTATCAGCATTATGGTAGTTACAGGTTTTAGTATATATGGGTATTATATGTATAATAAAATATATCCTAGCACAGATAACGCCTACGTTGATGCTAATGTCATAAATATATCTGCTAAAGTTGGAGGATATATAGAAAAAGTGTATGTTCAAAATAACCAATATGTGCATAAAGGTGATAAGTTAATTCAAATTGACCCTACTGATTACCAACTTAAGGTTTCCCAAGCTAATGCCAGTTTGATTCAAGCAAAAGGACAATTAGCTGTAGCAAACGAGCAAGTATCTATAGCAAAATCAAACCTTATAAAGACAAAGGCCTCTCTTGAAACTGCAACAAGTATGGCTGATAGATACGTTGAGCTTTATAATGAAGATGCTGGATCTTTACAAGACGCTCAAAAGTATACTGACCAACGCGTACAAGCAGAAAAAGCATCTGACCAAGCCTTTTCATCTTTAAAACAAGCCTTACTTCAAGTCGAGATAGCTAAAGCTCAAGTACACTCTGCTCAAGTAAATTCCGAAAACGCCAACTTAAACTTAGGATATACAACACTTACAGCTCCTTCTAATGGTTATGTTTCTAACTTAAAAATATACAAAGGACAGCTTATATCTCCAGGCCAACCCTTATTTGGTTTTATTGACAATAAAAAATGGTGGATAAATGCTAACTTTAAAGAAACAGACCTTGATAGAATCAAAGCTGGACAAAAAGTGAAAGTTAAACTAGACATGTATAGCCATATATATACTGGAAAAGTTGATAGTTTAAGTTACGCCACAGGCTCTGTCTTTTCACTACTACCTCCAGAAAACGCTACTGGGAATTGGGTGAAAGTTACCCAACGCTTTCCTGTTAAGATAGTATTAAAAGATGATCCTAATTACCCTTTAAGAGTTGGCGCAAGTGCAACTGTAAAAATTAATACTTTATAGGTGAAAACTATTATGTTAAAAAAAATTACACTACCTATAATTTTAATTACAACTACTTTAGTTACATCTAGCTGCAGCTTCTTTAGCCCTAAGTATGAAAAACCAGAGATAGAGGTGCCTGCCCTTTGGAACAGTCAAAATAAAGGCATTGATAATACAAAGGATTGGGATCTAACAAGTCTAGCATGGTGGCGTGAATTTAATGACCCTGTATTAAACAGTCTTATTACCACAGCATTAAAAGATAACAATAGTCTACAAGTCTCAATAGGCAATATTCTTCAAGCAAACGCAGAAATAAACAAAGCTAACTATGGTTGGCTACCTACAGCTAGTGTTGGTGGAGGCGGGTTTATTGCCCAAACATTCGATACCAATTCCAGTACTAATATTCCTAATTTAAACATCCCTAGATCGACTCTAGCTGGTGGTAGTCTTGTGGGTATAATTCCAAGCTACACTATCAACATAGCTAGACAATTTAAACTAGGCGAAATCTCCAGGTTTAGCAAAAGTATGCAAGAAAATATCAAAAATGCTACTCGTCTTTCTATAATTAGCCAAGTCAGTGCAGCTTATTTTTCATTACTTACAGCACAAGAACAACTTAAACTACAATCACAAATGGTAAACCAGTTAGAGCTACTTTATCGTTATGCTAATGCTCAGCATAAACTAGGCGCTAATTCCCCTATGCTGTCTGAATTAATTAAGCAGCAATTAGAATCTGAAAAAGGTAAAGTTGCTATCATAAACAATGATATAGTGCACTTTCAAAATACCCTTAAAATACTGCTAGGTAAAAATCCTGGAAAAATTACTATATCACGAAATTTTAATGATATAAACGCTGACGTTAAAGTCCCAGTCAATATGCCTTCTCAGGTTTTAGAAAATCGTCCTGACATAGCTATAGCTGAATACAAACTTAAAACAGCTAATGCAAATATTGGTTTAGCAAGATCACAATTTTTCCCTAGCATAGATCTAACAGGAACTTTTGGTAATGCAACTTTAGCTTTAGGTGAATTAGCAACTATGAACGCTTGGGCTTGGGCGGCCCAAGCAGTTTCTGCTGTACCTATATTTAACATGAGCATTTTAGCTGATAGTGACAAAGCTAAAGCACAATTTTACCAAGGGTATTATGATTATATCTCCACACTTCAAAAAGCATTCCAAGATGTTGATGATAGTCTGTCTGAAAGAGCCGCAAATAACACAAATTTCAACAAACAAAAACTTTCTTTGGAATCTACTAGAAAACAACAAAGTATACTTTATAAACAGTACCAGAATGGCGCTATTAGTAAAGCTCAATTGACAGGAATCGCCTTGAATATCCTTAATCAACAAATGCAAACAAATCAAGCTAAACTAAAATCTCTAATTAGTGTAGTTAATCTTTATCAAGCTTTAGGTAGTGGTTACAATGTTGATAACTATAGCGACCCTAATTATAACAATCCGGCCTTTGACAAATAGTGATTAAGGAGGCAATAATAGCTACTAGCATAATCACG
This sequence comes from Allofrancisella frigidaquae, assembly GCF_012222825.1. NCBI lineage: Bacteria > Pseudomonadati > Pseudomonadota > Gammaproteobacteria > Thiotrichales > Francisellaceae > Allofrancisella > Allofrancisella frigidaquae. The sequence continues at coordinate 1,272,333 of NZ_CP038017.1, forward strand.
CGCTCATCACAAAATAAGGGTGGCTGTCTAATAAGGTTCAGGGACTGTAGAAAGCTGAAATTAGGCAAATAATAAGGCAAAAATATTTGAAAAAGCACAGTTTACATGTAGTAAATGAGCATTTTGAGAATATTTTTAACACAATTAGTGTTGTACAATTTTAGTTTCCAACGGTTCCATTCATGGAAGTCTAAAGTTTAGGATAGAAAATTTATCATAAAATTTTTCATAAGTGTATGGCTTATTAATAACTGATTTTACTGAAGTAGACAGATGATGTATATCTTCGAACCTAGAATCCTTCTCAAGATATTTTTTATAGGAGATTGCAATTCTAGAGTTAGCATTATGCGATAACATTTGAAATTCAGCAACGTCCCATAAATAATACACTATATTCTGGCCATCACAAAAACTTATGTTATAGCATATATCGTTTGTATCTTCACGCATCATAAGATCAATTTCTATCCTTCTTCCATTTATATTTTGGATCCCTAAGGAAGCTTTTGGAGTAATAAATTTTTTTCTTTCGTTCAGTTTCACCTCCTCGTATCTAAACCATTTCCCCTGATGCAATATAATATCGGCAGATGGAATTTTTAGTTTACAAAAAATAGTGTCTTTATCTTTTTGGAATTCCACTTTTTTGAATTTTTGAATCAAATCTTCCCTAGCTTTCAAAAACTTATTAGATTGCATTATAAAGTTCTCCTTATCTCTACTTGGTCCTATCAATTAGTTTTACATAAACAATCATATATATTAAAAATTTGTTTTACCTAAAACTAAAATATTATTTATATATTAAACACCAATAAAATTTATTTATCAATATAATATATATTAAAACTATATTATAATATTTCGCAATAAATTAACTTAATAGTAAACATAAAACTTAAGAGCATTTCGGAACTGATATAAACATTGAGAATATAATCTAGCTTTTAGAAAATTATCGCATATAGAGCCTGTTGCTTAAATAGTTGTTTTAAACAATATACTTCGGTGTCGCTAGTGGGCTATAATAAACAATAATTTTCTATTTATACTTCTAAATTATATGAAAGATTGTGAATTTATACTCAAGCAAAATGGTAAGATAAGTAGGCTTACTGATAAAACTTTTAATTTTGATAAGCAAATCGAAGAAGGATTTTATTCTGCTAAATATTTTTTAAAAACTCAACAAATCTTAGAGCAGCAACCCTTTTCTACTATTGTATTATTGCAATTTTTTCAACGTAAAGAAAAAGCTATACTTTGCGGCGTGGACGAATCTTTAGCTTTAATTCAAAAGTTTGCTAAAAATTATGATAAATTAGAAATCAAAGCTTTACACGATGGTGATGAAATATCAGCTTTTGAGCCAGTATTAACAATAAAAGGTGAATATAAAGACTTTGGGTTTCTTGAGGGTATAATTGATGGGATATTAGCTCGCAGAACTAGTCTAGCTACTAATGCTTCTGATCTTGCAAATTTACTTAACGGTGATCAAGAAATAATTTTCATGGGTGACCGAGAAGACATATACACAACCCAATCAGGCGATGGTTATGCTGTAAATATTGGTGGAATAAAAAAAGTAGCTACCGATGCTATGGGTGCCTGGACTGGTATCAACGGTATAGGAACTATGCCACACGCCTTAATTCAAAACTTTAACGGTGATTTAGTAAAAGCTTGCCAAGCTTATGTAAACACCTTTCCAACTGAACCTTTAATAGCTCTTGTAGATTACAATAATGACGTAGTTATAGATTCACTAAAAGTAGCTCACCAGTTTGGTCAAAAGCTTGCTGCTGTAAGAGTTGATACTTCACCAACCATGGTTGACAAGTATTTTCTAAGAAATTCTGAGAAAATGGGCAGCTTTGATCCACGTGGAGTAAATTCAGAGCTTATAAAAGTTTTACGTAAATCACTCGATAAAGAAGGTTTTCACAATGTAAAAATAATAGCCTCTGGCAACTTTGATCACGAAAAAATCAAACAGTTTCAGAATGATGCTACTCCTGTTGATATATATGGCGTTGGTAGTTCACTTTTAAAAGTAAAGATAGGTTTTACAGGTGACTGTGTAGAGCTAAACGGTAAACCCCAAGCAAAATTAGGTCGCAAAAAATTAGATTCAAGTAGATTAACTTTAGTAAAATAGGGCTTAAACATGAATATAGTAAAAGATTTCAATCCTACAGAATATTCAGAAAAACTTGTACAGTGGCTCACGGATACTTGTATAAACTATCCTGCTGAAGGTTTTGTAATTGGTATAAGCGGAGGTATAGATTCTGCAGTATGTGCATCACTTTTAGTCAAAACTGATCTTCCGGTAACAGCTTTAATAATGCCATCAGAAAACAATCCAGAACAAGATATAATAGATGCTTTAGAACTTATAAATAAATTAAAAATTCCATATCATATAATCCCAATCCAACCAGTTTATGAAAGTTTTCTACAATCTACACAAGTATTTACAAATTCACAGAATGATAGACAAAATGTCATAAAAGGTAATGCTCAAGCTCGTTTTAGAATGATGTATTTATATGCTTATGCCCAACAAAATAACCGTATAGTAGTTGGAACAGATAATGCTTGTGAATGGTATATGGGTTATTTTACTAAATTTGGTGATGGAGCTGCTGATATACTACCATTGATAAACCTTAAAAAATCTCAAGTGTTTGAATTAGGTAAATACTTAGATGTTCCAGCAAATATCCTAACTAAGGCGCCTTCTGCTGGTCTTTGGCAAGGCCAAACAGATGAAGATGAAATGGGAGTTACTTATCAGGAAATAGATAGTTTTCTCGACGGTAAAGAAATATCACCAGCAGCACTTGAAAAAATAAGCTATTGGCATAATCGCTCTCACCATAAAAGAAGAATGGCTTTAATACCAAATTTCTAATCAAACTCTAAAATTAAACTTTTAATTTCTACTCAAAAAATTTCTTAGCATAGTCTTTAACATTATCAAACCAAGATTTGCTTTTTGGTGAATGTTTACTTTCATAATCTTCACCTAAACTCTCAGCAAATTTTTTGAGTAACTCTTTTTGCTCGGAGTTAAGACTCACAGGAGTTTCAACCACCACTTTACAAAGCAAATCTCCTCTTCTATGCCCACGAAGAGACTTCATTCCCTTTTCTCTTAAACGAAAAACCTTATCAGTTTGAGTCTCTGGCATCACTTTAAGCTTAACTTCTCCATCTAAAGTCGGGACTTTAATCTCCCCACCTAAGCAAGCTGTAGTGAAACTAATCGGCATCTCACAATATAGGTTAATATCTCTTCTTTCAAAAATACTATGTTGTTTTATGATAATTTGGACAAATAGATCACCATTCATAGCACCAGTTGACCCAGCATCGCCCTCACCTGGTAATCTTATTCTATCTCCATTATCAACACCTTCTGGTATTTTAACTTTTAGTGTTTTATGTTTTTTAACTTTCCCTGAACCATAACAATCATCACAAGGATCAGCAACACTAGATCCACTACCGTTACACACAGGACAAGTTTGTTCAAAAGCAAAGAAACCTTGCTGTCTACGGATAGTACCTTGACCATGACAAGCATGACATGTCGCTTTAGATTTAGTTTTAGATCCTGTACCATCACAACTCTCACAAGTTGACATCCTTGGAATAGTTATTTCTTTTTCTACTCCTAAAAATGCCTCTTCTAGAGTTATTTCTAAGGTATACTCTAAATCACTACCTCTAGACTGGCGTGTTCTACTTGACCCGCGAGCAGAACCTCCACCAAAGAAAGTATCAAATATATCCTCAAAACTACCAAAGCCTCCAGCAGAGCCATTTCCTGCTTGCTGGTTAACCCCAGCGTGACCAAACTGATCATATCTAGATCTTTTTTGCTTATCACTTAATACTTCATAAGCTTCTGAAATTTCTTTAAATTTCACTTCTGCTTGTTTATCACCAGGATTCCTATCAGGATGATATTTCATTGCTAATTTTCGATAAGACCTCTTTATTTCAGTGATATCTGCTGTCTTTGAAACATTAAGTATTTCGTAGTAACATCTCTGTTGCATAATATTATAACCAATAAAAAATTTAGGAAAATTATACCAAATAGAAAAGTGTGGATAAACCACACTTTATTGATCGTTAAAGGTTTAACTATTTTTTGTTATCATCAACGTCCTCAAAATCAGCATCAACAACATCATCACCTTTTTTGGCTTCTTCACCTTGAGCAGCTTTCTCGCCACCTGCAGCAGACTGAGTATCTGCATATGCTTTTTGAGCAACTGGTGTAAACGCTTCTTCTAGAACCTTAGTCTTAGCTTCTATAGCATCTTTATCATCACCTTTTATTACAGATTCCAAATCTTTACAAGCAGCCTCAACTTTTTCTTTTTCTTCGGCTGTTATTTTGTCACCTAGCTCTTTTATCGCTTTTCTAGCACTATGAATCAAGTTATCAGCAGTATTTCTAGTTGCTACAAGCTCGTGGAATTTTTTATCAGCTTCAGCATTAGCCTCTGCATCTTGAACCATTTTCTCGATATCATCTTCAGATAAGCCACTTGATGACTTAATCACAATATTTTGTTCTTTACCAGTAGCTTTATCTTTGGCAGATACATTCAAGATACCGTTAGCATCTATGTCAAATGTAACCTCAATTTGCGGCATACCACGTGGAGATGGTGGAATATCAGCTAAATCAAATCTACCTAAAGATTTGTTAGCGGAAGCCATTTCACGCTCACCTTGAAGTACATGTATAGTTACTGCTGGCTGATTATCCTCAGCTGTTGAGAAGACTTGTGACTTCTTAGTAGGGATAGTTGTATTTCTCTCTATCAGTTTAGTCATAACCCCACCCATTGTCTCTATACCTAGAGAAAGAGGTGTTACGTCAAGTAAAAGTACATCTTTTACATCACCAGCTAATACCCCACCTTGAATAGCAGCACCCACAGCTACTGCCTCATCAGGGTTTACATCTTTACGTGGCTCTTTACCAAAAAATTCTTTTACTTTTTGCTGTACTAGAGGCATACGAGTTTGACCCCCAACTAGTAACACTTCTGTTATATCAGATTTACTTAGTCCAGCATCCTCTAAAGCTTTTTTACATGGCTCTAATGATCTTTCAACCAAATCATTAACTAGAGATTCAAATTTAGCTCTAGTTATCTTGATATTTAAATGCTTAGGTCCTGTAGCATCAGCTGTAATATAAGGTAAGTTTACATCTGTTTGTTGCGCTGAAGATAACTCTACTTTTGCTTTTTCAGCAGCTTCTCTAACTCTTTGAAGAGCTAACTTATCATTATGTAGGTCTATTCCTTGCTCTTTTTTAAACTCATCAATTAAATAATTCATTAATGCTAAGTCAAAATCTTCACCACCAAGGAAAGTATCACCATTTGTAGATAGTACTTCTATTTGGTTGTCTCCATCAACATCAGCAATTTCGATAATAGATATATCAAATGTACCCCCACCTAAGTCATATACAGCTACTGTTTGCTCACCTTTTTTAGAATCTACACCATAAGCCAAAGCTGCTGCTGTAGGCTCATTAATAATTCTCTTAACATCAAGACCAGCAATCTTACCAGCATCTTTTGTAGCCTGTCTTTGGCTATCATTAAAATAAGCTGGTACTGTGATAACAGCTTCTGTAACTGGTTCTCCTAAGAACTCCTCTGCTGTTTTTTTCATTTTTCTTAAAACTTCAGCTGATACTTGAGGTGAAGCTAGTTTTTTACCATCTTTAGTAGCAACCCAAGCATCTCCATTCTCGGCTTTGATTACTGCATAAGGCACTTTTTTCTTAATATCATCTTGTACAGCTTTATCATCATACTTTCTACCAATTAATCTTTTGATAGCAAAAAAAGTGTTATCCGGGTTAGTTACAGCCTGTCTCTTAGCTGCTTGCCCTACTAAAATTTCTCCACTGTCTGTATAAGCAACTATTGATGGAGTAGTTCTATGTCCTTCAGCGTTTTCAATAACTTTTGCCTTCTTACCATCCATAATAGCCAGACATGAGTTAGTTGTACCTAAATCTATTCCTATTATCTTGCCCATTTTATTCTCCTATTTTTCATTTTCTTTTTTTTAAAAAACATACCATAAACTTATCTAATAAATATGGTAGTTCTAATCAGTTTTTCAAGAAGATTTTTTAATTTTTTACCACTATCACTTTAGCAGCTCTAATAACTCGGCCATTTAATAAATAACCCTTTTGAAACACTTCAAAAACAGTATCATTTTCAAACTCTGGGTTAGGAATCATAGCCATTGCCTCATGCATATTCGGGTCAAACTTTTCACCTACCGGGTCTACCTCCTCCAGACCATTTTTCTTAAGTGCATCTACAAAGATCTTTGCTGTTAACTCTACACCATCTTTCATAGCGATAGCTTCTTCCAACTTAACTTCATGCTTAAGAGCTTGCTCTATACTATCCATAACAGGCAAAAGCTCTTTTGCAAACTTTTCAATACCGAACTTGCGAACATTTTGAACATCTCTTTCTGCTCTTTTACGTGTATTCTCAGCTTCTGCCTTAGCTCTTAAGACTTCCTCTTTCATAGCATCACAAGTTTCTTCAAGTTCTTTAATAGTATCTTTTGACTTTTCTAACTGTTCTTCTATAGACAATTCATGAACAGCCCTACTAGAAGGTTTTTGCTCCATTTCTTTGTCGGTGTCAAAGTTTTTATCTTCTATTTGATTTTTTTCTTCTTTACCCATAAAACAACCTTTTATTTTAATCCCGTTAATACTACAATTTGTTAGATGTTTTAAACATAATGGTTATTTCTATCATTTTCAAGAAATTATTAGTATTTTTTAAATATGAGCGCTCAAAAACAATGAAAACTTTAGAAAAATTAGGTGTTCTACTAGTAATAATATTTATAGCTGGGTGTACAAATCTAAATGCTAAACGCTATCTTACAGAAAAATACTCAGATAAAGTAACATATAAAAAATCAACTTTTAAAAGTTTAAAAAATTGGAATAATGCCGACCAACTTAAATCCTTTAATGCATTTAAATTATCTTGTGGAAAAATCGTTCAAGAAAACAAAGCTGAGTATAATAACTGGATTAATATATGTAAAAAGACTATAAATACTAAAATTAACACTATTGAAGAAGCAAGATTATTTTTTAAAGAAAATTTTTCGCCTTACCAAATAATATTTAATAATAAAAATACAGGCATTTTTACCGGTTACTACGAGCCAACTCTGCAAGGAAGTTTAGTTAAAACTCTACAATATAATGTTCCAATTTACAAAACTCCAACAGACCTGGTGAAAATACCAAACATAGGAGATTCATACAAATTTGGTAGGTGTGAAAATAATAAACTAGTTCCTTACTATACTAGAGCTGAGATATCTAGTGGTAACCTTTTTGATAATAAAGATGTTTTAGTATGGGTAAATTCAAAAGTTGATCGCTCTTTTTTACAAATCCAAGGATCAGGTAGGATTCAGACTGAAAGTGGTGATATTTTAATTGGTTATGATAGCGAAAATGGTCACCCATATAAGCCTATAGGAAAATACTTACTTGATCATAACCATATACCTCTAGAAAAAATATCTATGCAGTCTATAAAAGAATGGCTCCATAACAACCCTGACAAAATTGATGAAGTTCTTAGTTACGATCCATCATTTGTTTTTTTTAGATATATTGATGCTAAAAATGCCATGGGTGCTCAAGAAGTTGAATTAACCCCTGGTTATTCACTAGCTATTGATGACGAATATTATCTTTACGGTATACCAATGTGGTTAGAAACCCAATATTATGAAAAAAACCGTAGCGAAACTGTTTCTCTAGATAGACTAATGATTGCCCAAGACACGGGTGGAGCGATACGTGGAGCGATACGAGGTGATGTTTTTTGGGGGCATGGTGACCAAGCTGAATTTAATGCCGGTCACATGAATAATCAGGGTAAACTATGGATACTTTTACCTAAAGAAAAAATATGAAACATATAGATACAATTATAATCGGTAGTGGAATTTCTGGGATTAGCTTAGCTCAAAAACTAAGCCTAGCAAATATAGGTAATTGCATTTTTGAAGCTGATAAAATCGGTGGTTGTATTGACTCTGCCACTTATCAAGATTTTTGGTTTGAAATGGGTGCACATACAATATACAACTCCTACTCAGATACTATAGAATATATTCAAAATAATATCCTTGAACACAATATACAACCTAGAAAAAAAGCTCCTTTTTTATTTGTACAATCTAACAATAAAATCCGAAGTATTTTTGCAAACCTAAATCCTTTTACATTGGTGTTCAATTTTATCAAAAATAGAAAGACACCAAAAAATAATAAAACTGTTAGTGAATATGCTAAAAAAGTTTTTGGAGAGTCAAACTATACCAAGACCTTAAAGTATTGTTTTAATGCTGTACTTTCACAAAATAGTGAAAACTTTCCTATGGAATATCTTTTTAAGAAATATGACCGAAATACGTCATTACCCAGAAGCTTTACTTTAAAAAATGGCTTATCTGATCTATTTAAAAAAAACTCTCAAAATATTATAAAAGAAAAAGTTACTGAAATAATAAAAGTAAAAGATAAATGGACCATAAAAACAAATCATTCCAAATACTCATGTGATAATTTATGTTTTGCAACACCGTGGTATGTTACAGAAAGACTACTTAAAAACATTTTACCAACTATAACTAATCACCCTTATCGTCCTACTACGTCTAAACTAACAAGTATTGGTATTGTAATTAGAAAAGAGAACTTAAAACATATTAAGAATATAGCTGGTTTGATAGGTAAAGAGCAATTTTTCTTTTCAGCTGTTTCTAGAGATGTTGTTGATCATCCAAGCTATAGAGCTATAGTGTTTCATTGTTATAAAAACATCTCTCAAGAAGATTTAATAGAGAAAATAGCTAAACTACTAAAAATAAGCAAAGAAGATATTTTACATATCCATGTAAAAAATAACTCTTTACCCTGCTACCATCGTAACCACAGTATCTTTTTAGAAGATCTAGAAAAAGAACTCTTACAAACCCACAACTTATATATTACTGGTAATTTCTTTGATAGATTAGCAATTGAAAATTGTATCAGAAGATCTAATAAAGAGGCTGATAGAATTATTCAGAATAAAACCCCCATATAATTTGATTATTTGCAAATAAAAATGTATTATGTAAACTGCTTAAAATTTAAACTAGCACGCTAGAAATTTAGCAAGTCTTAAGCAACTTGCTGAAATAATTTTTTGCGAAAACTGAGTAATTTACAACAATAAAATAGGAATAAAGATGAAAACGTTTACTGCAAAACCATCAGATATCAAAAGAGATTGGCTTTTGATCGATGCTACAGATAAAACTTTAGGTCGCCTTGCTACAGAAGTAGCTATGATCCTAAGAGGTAAAAACAAGCCAGAATATACTCCACATATGGATACTGGTGATTATGTTATTATAATAAATGCTGAAAAAGTAGCTGTAACTGGCAACAAAAGAAAAACAAAGATTTATCACCACCACACTGGCTACATTGGTGGAATCAAATCTATATCTTTTGAAAAGCTAATAGCAACTCATCCAGAAAGAGCCATTGAAAAAGCTGTTAAGGGCATGTTACCAAGAAGCCCTTTAGGTCGCACTATGTTTAAAAAACTAAAGGTATATGCTGGTGAGAATCACCCACATACAGCTCAACAACCTCAAGCTCTAAATATTTAAAAAAGGATGGAAAAGATGTCAGAATATAATTATGGTACAGGTCGTCGCAAAAGCTCTGTAGCTCGTGTGTTTATGAAAAAAGGTACAGGTCAGTTTATTGTTAATGGTCTTCCATTAGAACAATACTTATGCCGTGAAACAGACTGCATGATTGTTAAACAACCTTTAGAGTTAACAAATAATGTTGATAATTTTGATCTAAAAGTAACTGTAAAAGGTGGTGGATCAACTGGTCAAGCAGGTGCTATTCGTTTAGGTGTTACTAGAGCTCTTATAGAGTTTGATGAAGATCTAAAACCAGCTTTACGTCAAGCAGGTTTTGTAACTCGTGACTCACGTAAAGTTGAACGTAAAAAACCAGGCCTTAGAAAAGCTCGTAGAAAAAGACAGTTCTCTAAGCGTTAATATATCTTTATATTATACTTTTTTATCTATTATTCTTTTTATCTATTAGGAGGTTAAAACTTTGGTTTTATACACAAAAAAGAATGATATCTATAGTGATATAGTACGCATGATCCTTCTTATAAAAGGAGCTAATGCTAAATTTATAGATGTTTCAGACGAGGAAAACTCTAAACATTTTGAAGAACTAAATATTATAACTCCTAACGGCAATATCCCTACATTAACTACTGAAGATTTTGCCGTTTATCGATTAGGAGTTATTATAGAGGCTATAGAGGACCTATACCCTTTTCCGCCCATGTTTCCTGTGTTTCCGAAACAGCGAGCTAATGCCAGAATTCTTTTGGAACATGTTAATAAAAGCTTCCTTCAAAATATTCATAAGTTGTGTGAGCTTGACTTAGGCCAAGAACAAATTAATGAAATAAAAAACGCTATGCAAAAAGAGCTTATCAAAACTTATAAAACAGTTATAAATGAAAGGGATATAAATGCTGAAAGTAACCCTGACTCTCAAAACATAAACGTTTTAACACTTATTATGACTTTTGTTTTTTATTATTTCATTAAACTAAAAATAGCTATTCCAACTAAAGACAAAAATATCATTAAAGAAATTAAAGCTCTTTTTAATGAACCAAACTTTGTTAAAACTATTAAAGACGGAGCTAAATATGGCAATGCTTAGAGCCTATATAATTAAGGCGACATATAACTGGTTAGTAGACCATGGATTTACACCATATGTGCTAGTAGATACCGAATATGATGGTGTTATAGTGCCAACTAATTATGTAGATGAAGACAACAAAATACTATTAGATTTATCCCTACAAGCTATCCAAAACCTTCATATAGATGACCAAAAAATTTCTTTTGACGCTACATTTGATGGTCAATCTATGTCAGTAGTAATACCTATAGAATCTGTACTAGAAGTGTTCTCTCGAGAAACTGAGCAAGGGATATATGCACGTGAGTTTGGATATGGTATTAACGTTAATGAAGGTGAGGATGACGATTCAGTTAACCCCAACAAAGTAGGCGAAAATATTTCTTCTGACAACAACGTTATAACTCTAGATTAATGATTTAACTTATAAGCAATTTTAATTTTTTAACCTTTTATTTCCAAAATATTTGCTATAGGTTTATAACTTTTTCGATGAATTTCTAATACACCATGCTTTAGAATATTTTTTAAGTGTTCTTTGGTGGGATATCCTTTATGTTTAGCAAAACCATATTGTGGATATTTTTTTTCATGCTCAAAGCATATATTATCTCTATGTACTTTTGCTAATATCGAAGCGGCTGAAATCTCTAGAATCTTAGAATCTCCTTTTACAATAGCTTCAGAATTATATCGCCAATTTGGTAACCTATTACCATCAACTAAAACCTTGTCAAACTGATTTTTTAAATCTTCTGCTACTTTTTCCATACCATACAAAGTTGCTTGAAGGATATTAAGCTGATCTATTTCTTTAGCAGACACCTCCATGATTGAGTAAGCCTTAGCTTTAGTCATTATTTCTAGAGCAAGTATTTCTCTTTTTTTACTACTTATCTTTTTAGAATCTGCCAAACCTTCTATAGGTTTATTCAGGTCAAGGATAACTCCAGCTACCACAACCGGTCCAGACAATGGACCACGACCTGCCTCATCAATACCAAGTATTACCATCTTAGCTATTATCCATTTTTATGGAGCTTAAAAAACCACGCAAAATATTTACTTCTTGACTTTCTAATTCACTTCTTTGAAAAAGCCTTTTAACCTTATCCATAACATACCCAGGCCTATCTTTATCTAAAAATCCTGTAGCCACCATCATCTCTTCAATATGCTTATAAAACCCTTGTAGCTCTTTTGCAGATGCTTTTTTGTGCAAATGAGTATAATCTGGTACGTCATTTAAATCCAAAACATCAAGAGCTTGTTTATATATTTCATAAGCCACAAGCTGCACAGCTTGAGCTAGATTTAGAGATGTATACCCTTCATTAGAAGGAATATATGCATGCACATTACTCATAAGCAATTCTTCATTTAATAAGCCTGTCCTTTCTCTACCAAAAAGTATAGCTATTTTATCATTAGAAGCTTTTATCTTATTTAAAACATTACTAGCCACTTTTGATATAGGTTCTATTGGCAAGGATACTCGCCTAACTCTAGCGCTGGTTCCAACTATATAATCTACTCCAACCAAGGCTTCTGCTAAAGTTTTTACTGTTTTGACATTATTAATAACCTCTAAAGCATGACATGCTAGTGCTTTTGCTTCTTCATTAATTTCTTTCTTAGGGTTAACTAACCATAAATTTGTCAGACCCATATTCAACATAGCCCTTGCTGCAGATCCGATATTCCCACTATGAGATGGTTCAACTAAAACTATTCGAATATTAGTGAGTAAATTATTAGTTATCATTATTTTTAACAATTAATTTGTATAATGTATCGGCATTGTCAGCATCTTCAAAATATTTCTGGATGTGGACATCTTTTAGATAAAGTGCTAATTGTTTTAGGAGTTCTATATGTATTTTTGAAATTTTATATGGAAAAAACACACCAACAGCTATTTTTATCTCTTCATTAACTATATCATCGTAGTAGCTATTTTTTAGCGTAGCAATAATTATTTTAGTAGTGCTTAATCCCTCAACTCTACAATGTGGAATATAAATATTTTTGCCTATATATGTGTTGCCGATCCTTTCTCTTTGGTAAACACTACGAATTACATTATCTTCGTCAACCTCAGGCTGGGTGTCTGCTAGCCTATTAGCAAAAAATTCAATCAACCTTTTTTTAGATTCAATGTTAAGGTTCAGGATAATATTTTTTCTATCTATTAAAGCCTTTAAATTCATAAGAAAGGAAAATAAACTACTTAGAGAAGGTTATTCTCCATGGTTACATTTAATTTTATTCTTATGCTTTTTAAGTTGACGAGCTAGCTTACCTTCTAGCATATCTATAGCTGCATATAAATCTTTATCTTCAGCTTTGGCCACAAACTCACTGCCAGGCACTATAACTATAGCTTCAGCTACTTGATATTCTTTTTCAACAGCTAGAATCACCTTTGTTGATGTAATATTATCAAAATAATGACCGATTTTACCGATCTTTTCATCAACGTATTTTTTGATTGAATCAGTAACCTCTACATGCCTACCAGTAATTTGAATATCCATTTAAACCTCCACAATTGAAATATTAAGTCCACTATTTAGTTTACTATAGTAGCTCTATTTTAATAATCACCAAAGTGATATACTTGAATTCATATTATACAAGCTAAATACTTTAAATAAAAGCGATGAACAATAATGTCTCACAAATTTTAATTTCCTTAGGCTTAATAGCTGCCGCTGTTATATCTTTCATACTATTTGCTCCTTTATTTATCTTTTTAGTTATATTCTTAACGGTTTCATCATTCTTCTTAAAAAGAAGAATAATAAAAGAAAATCCTGAGTTTTTTAAGCAATTTAAAACTAAAAAAGGTAGAGTTATAGATCAAGAAGAAAATAATGATCCCTTCAATAACCTAAAAAATTTAAAATAACCATGTCAACAAAAGATACTATTGTTGCAATAGCAACTCCACAAGGTACAGGCGGGATAGGAATTATAAGAATCTCTGGAGCAGATGCTCTAAACATCTCCCAGAGGATTACTCGTAAAAAACTTACTCCTCGTTATGCTACTTTTTGCAATCTTTATCACCAAAATGAAAGAATAGATAATGGTATTGCAATATTTTTTAACTCCCCTTTCTCATATACAGGAGAAGATGTTGTTGAAATTCAAGCACATGGAAACCCATTTATTCTTAATTTAATTATCAAAGCAGCTATTCATCATGGAGCAAGAATGGCTAAAGCTGGTGAATTTACAGAAAGGGCTTTTTTAAATAACAAACTTGATTTAGCCCAAGCTGAAGCAGTAGCTGACATAATTAATGCCTCATCAGAATTAGCTGCTAAATCTGCTGCCAAATCTCTACAAGGAGAATTTTCTAAAGAAATAAATAGCCTTCTAGAGAAACTAATCTACCTAAGAATGTATGTTGAAGCATCTATAGATTTCCCAGAAGAAGAAATAAACTTTTTAGAAGACCAAAAAATATATAATAGTTTAGAACAAATCTATAACGCTATTTTAGCTGTTAAGAATAGCTGTAAACAAGGTGTTATACTTGCTGAAGGTATAACTATAATTTTAGTTGGCAAACCAAATGCTGGTAAATCAAGTCTTTTGAATGCTCTTGCTGGAAAGGAAACTGCTATTGTAACCTCTATAGCTGGCACTACAAGAGACATTGTAAAAGAGCATATCCAAATAAATGGTGTGCCAATGCATATAATAGATACTGCAGGGCTTAGAAGTAGTGACGATATTATAGAAAGTGAAGGTATTAAAAGAGCTATAAAAAAAATTCAAGAAGCTGATCAAATACTTTTTGTCACTGATGATTATATAAACAGTAGAGTTAATTTTAATGATATAAAAGAAATTATCCCAGAATTCTATAATCAAATTCCACAAAACATAAATATAACCTACGTGCATAATAAAATAGATTTACTAGATACAATTCCCAAAAATTCTGAAAATCATATATATATATCTGCTGAAAAAAACATTGGGATTAATGAATTAAAAGAGTGTATCCTTAAGAAAGTCGGGTTTATAAATCAAAACGAAAGCATTTATACAGCTAGAGAAAGACATATGACAGCGATTGATAAAGCTTTTCAACATATCAATTTAGCAAAAGAACAATTATCTTTAGGTAATGGTGAGCTTATCGCTGAAGAATTACTCATCGTTCAAGAGTATTTAAACTCTATAACTGGTAAATTTAGTTCTGATGATTTATTAGGAGAAATTTTCTCAAGCTTTTGTATTGGTAAGTAAAACACTTTTGAACCTATCCAACATCTATAACTAATCACTAAATTTCTTTAAAAGAACATATGAAGAATAAGAATAATGCATATAATTTATCAAAGGTTTTAAATGTTTTAGCAGATGGAGGGTATACTGGTGAAAATTTTGCCAATAGTGTCAAAGATACCATTGATGCTAAAGTTGAAATAGCTAAACGTAATGAGCTTCATAAGTTTGTAGTTATTCCTAAAAGATGGGTTGTTGAGAGATCTTTTGCTTGGCTTGATAAATGTAGACGATTGTGGAAGAATTGCGAAAAATCTTTAAACACTAGCAAACAGTTTGTGAATTTAGCTTTTATTTCTATATTATTTGATAGAATGGGAGATATTGGATAGGTTCTTAGCAGCATAGTTGTATCTAGAGAATACTAATCTTAGAAAAATTGTAACCATTATAAATATTTGCGACAGAACCAAAATACGCTACCAATGCTTAACATTAATGTGGCTTAAGTTTCATTAAGCTAGGTTTATCATACTAAGAACTAAGGTTTGAAAATGTATTTATTGTTATCAAAAAAGAAATTGGAAAATTCAAAAGATTTTTATCTATATGATACCTTATATGAGAAAATAGGCGATGAGTTTCAGGCCTTTAAATCAAATACGCCGGGGCGATTCTATATCTATTTTGAGGATGAAAACGTAAATTTATTAAGCCCTAGATTTAAAAGTCTGATCCAAAAATACAACTTTCCCAACGAACGAAAGATTCCAATAGACTATAACGGTAACAAGGTAAAGAACTCCTATTTTGGTTTTAGTCTAACCAAAAGGCCTGGTAGAGACTCTTATGTATTTAATATTCACAATGCATTCGTGGGACCATTAATGGCTAAACTTGGTCTTAGATTTAATGGTATAGCAAAGTATGCTCTCTTTAGACAAATTGAATTACTAAAAGTTGATTCAATTTGTATATCACGTATCGTAATTAACGGCATTGTTGAACCAATAAGCTTAAATCATTATGAAAAGATATTCTATGAGCCTAATAGCTTTAACTCAAGGAGTGACCCTGAAACTCTATATTACTCATTTAAAAATTATCCATTACAAAACAAACCTGAAAAGACATTTTTAGGGTTAAAAGGATGGGGCTATATCATTTCTAAATTAGTTCGTGACTTAGAAGGAAGTGTTGTAGTTCTTAAATATAAAAACCAACAAGAACGTCAACAAAGAAAATGTTTATCTGGAGCGGATCTAATTATAAAAGTTTGTGACACCAAAAATGAATTAGCTGTGCAACATATTGAATTAGCTCATAAACTTTCCTGGCGTATAGATGCTTCTCTAAAAAAAATGGATGTTCGTCGTCTATCACCATGGCGTAATGAAAATTCACTTGCTTTCCAATTAACTCTAGAACAAGAGCTGTTAGTACGGCAAATTATAACTAGAAATACTGCTCTAACTATTGACGATTTGATTAAATACGTAGATTTAATAAATCCAAGCCATAATAGTATTGGTGTTGAGGGTTCTATCAATCATGTAAAAAGTTTTAATATAAAAACTAAATTCAGTGAACAAAATAATAAATGATGTTACTGATAATAGAAAGGCTGTAAATTTTGAAAATTTACTACCCACTATAAAATTTTACTAGTTTCTCACTTATATTACTCATCTTACGCAAAAGATTGTAAGTTTTAAAAAGATATTTAGAATACTGATCATAAGACCTCTTTCGAAACTATAATATAAAGTTTATACTGGGTTTCAGAGAAAGCTAATATTATGGTTTTGTATTGAAATACGCACAAGTGAAGTTTTTATCAGAGGAACAATTCAGAAGATTAACAGGAGTCAAGCGAAGTACGTTTGAGAAGATGGTAAAAATCTTAGAGGAAGCGGATAAGAAGAAAAAAGCAAAAGGAGGTAGAAAGAACAAGCTTAACATAGAAAACCAGCTATTAATGGCCTTGGAATACATGAGGGAATATCGCACATATTTTCATGTTAGTCAAAGTTATGGAATAAGTGAAAGTTCTTGCTATAAAGCGATTAAATGGATAGAAGATACGCTGATCAAGTATCCGGACTTCTCTTTGCCCGGAAGAAAAGCTTTGCTTAAAAAAGCGATATGGACTATGAAGTTGTGCTCATAGACGCAACTGAAACACCATGCGAGCGCCCAAAAAAAGGGTAAAAAATAACCAGCGGATCAAGAATCGAAATAATAAGCAAAGGCATTTTTACTCTGGCAAGAAGAGAAGGCATACTTTAAAGGCTCAGGTTGTTGTTGATAAGAAAACTAAAGCAGTGATATGCACCGCATTTTCAAACGGCAAGCGGCACGATTTTAGGTTGTTTAAGGAATCCAAAACCTATATCCATCCTGAAAAGAGGGTCATTACTGATACTGGATATCAAGGCATACAAAAGCTTCATAGCAAATCTGAGTTGCCCAAAAAGAAGAGTAAGAAAAATCTTTTAACGAAAGAAGATAAAAAGAAAAACCAAGAACTTGCGAGTCAAAGGGTGTTGAATGAAAATGTCATTAGCATGATTAAACGATTTATAATCGTATCTGATAAATATAGAAATAGACGAAAAAGATTTGGACTAAGATTCAATTTAATAGCTGGCATTTATAACCTGGAGTTACATAAATGAGTTTCGAAAGAGGTCTATAGAAAAAATTGTATTATGAGAAAGTTGAAACCATGTCTGTGAACCTCACAACTTACAGCTATGGTCGCAGAAATTCCGTACCTTCCTGAATAGAACCCCTAATTTCTCTTGTTCATTAAACCTAGATGACCTATATAATTTATATTGTTTATTGAATTCTTGTAAATTTTATTACTATCAAGCTCAGAGACTTTGATAATCTTAATTTTTTGTATATTTTCAAGGTCAAAGACTGGAAAATCGACTTTAATTAAAGTATGAATTCGATTAAGCGTTTTATCGCTAACATCTTTTCCATTACCAATTAATACATTTGATGATGGAAATTTGTAATGGTCCCATTTACGATTCATCATACTAAAATTAGTATATAAAAAAGATTCAAGAAGGGGCTTAAATCTAGTGTTACAATAGTAGATGGCTTTTTTAAAGCCCATCCGTCTTTATTAGCTATATAACCACTATGATAATGATTTTGAATGTTATCACCTCCAATAAAATAGAATTTTTTCACTAAATAGCAAACACCTAATAGAGATTCTTTATCATCAAATCTTAAGAGTTCGTAGCGTTGTAAAGTTGAATATGTTAGCAATTTATTCTCTACATCAAAGTATGATAATTCATAATCTTTAGCTGATTTTAGAATAAATCCTCTGTTAGGCATATCCATAATGATATTAGGAGGTACGTTTGTTTGGTCTGTCAATCCACCAATACGAGGCAACCATTGACCCCACAGAGAAAGCGCTTTTTCTAGTGCTTTAGAATTGATTTGGTTAAAGTATTCGCTTATACCATCAGGTAGCTCTGTATTAATAAAATAAGTTCTCGTATAATCTTTTTTGAAGCCCTTAAAGTTAGTACAATCACTATTCCATAATAGTTCAAATCCTATATTTTTAAATGTTTCAAAATAATCAAAGTAATGATCTTTGCTATTATAGTAATATTTTTTTAGATTCCCACTGAGATTCAATTTAAATGCTTTATGTATAGTTCCTATGCTGTCGAATTTTAACATTATATGTTTTGTAGCTATTTTTTTTGAAAGTATACTCCTTTTGCTTTTAATAATCATCATTTCTGAACATTTTATCCAGGGCAATGGCTGGTTCTGTCGCAAGCTTGATATTTGACGGTAATTTTTCTATAATCAGTATTTTTCAGATACAGTTATGTTGCTATAGCATAAAACTGATCCCAAACAGTCATCTGTCCAGCGTTAACGTGCTGACCCTTTTTCACCACACTTTTTTACTATTAACCCTTATTTTGCTATCGAGTTTGAGCATATAATTCAGAGATTCATGTAAGTGAATTTACACAGTTAAGGGGAAAGGCTCGCTAATAAATACTCTGTAACATTATTTAGATAGTCTTTAGTTATAGTTGACATACTTATCTCCTAGGCTACATCAAGCGGCTTTACATGTTTATGTGTTCGTTTAGCAGAATATAGATCATAAGCTATTTGAAGGTTTAACCAAAAATCTGGGGTAACTCCAAATGTTTCACTCAGAGATAAAGCACTGTCTGCAGTTACTCCTCTTTTACCATTAACAATCTCATTTAATCTAGCATAGGTCCAGCCTAAGTGTTCTGCTAGCTTTTTTTGAGTAATACCTAATGGTTCTATAAACTCATGTAACAACACCTCTCCTGGATGTGTTGGTTGTCTATTTGCTGGTATAAACATAACTTACCTCTTTTTTTAAAATTACTTATGATAGTTAACTATATCAACATCATATGCTTCATTATCTTGACACTTGAATATCACACGATACTGATCATTAATCCTTATTGAGTGATACTCTTTCAAATTTCCTTTTAACTGCTCTAGCCTATTGTTTGGAGGAATTCTCAAATCCTCAATTACTTTAGCAGCATTTAGCATATCCAGTTTTCTTATAGCTACTTTGTATATAGTGTTTGGTACTTTTCTAGCATGTTTACTTGATATACCATTGTATGTATCTTCTGCTGTTTGGCTTGCAAATGTCTGCCAAAATAATTCTGCTAATGCTAAAATGTAATAGTAGCTGCTGATATCTTTAAGAACGTTATTTTAAAGAAATTCAGTGATTAGTTGTAGATGTTGGAGAGGTTTTTAGTTGACTCCCTGTCGCTGGGGAAAGTAAAGATGAAAAAACTAATTACTACCTTAATTTTAATCTCTAACGTGTTAATCACTACCCATAGCTTTGCGTGTTCTGAATTAAATCATGACTTTGGAAATAAAATAGGTGTGTATACAGCTTAGAACTATGGATATGTTTATAGACTTACAACCAAACCTTACTGTGTATCCTAAAGGCTTAAAACAAAACGGCGGACTTAAAAAAATTCTCTGACTTGGATAAGTAAATATGCCTATGTCTCAATTGATGAAACAAATTTAAACAAAATACTTTAGATAATTCTCCAATATAGCATAAATTTTGTTACAATTGCTCAACCCAAAAAAAATAATTAATTAAAATGTTATCTTTAATAGGTAATACTCCTATCATTAAACTTAAAGCACCTAATGACAAACACCATCTTTTTGCGAAATGTGAATGGTTAAACCCTACAGGTAGTATAAAAGATCGTGTAGCTAAATATATAGTACAAGAGTTAATCAACAGTAAACAACTTAAATCTAACCAACCTATCGTAGAAGCAAGTTCAGGAAACATGGGAACATCTTTAGCAGCTTTAGGAAAACTATATAATCATCCAGTTTATATAACTTGTCCAGAAAAAACTGGCCCTACAAAAAGGGTTATGATCGAAAAATTAGGGGCTAAACTAACGGTTTGTAAAAATACTTCTGACTACAAAAATCCAGAGTTTTACGTTAATAGAGCTAAAAAAATAGCCACAGAGATTGACGGTATTTTAATTAATCAATATGATAATAAGTTAAATACACTTTGTCATTATGAAACTACAGGACAAGAAATTGTAGATTTTTTCACTAAGAATAATTTATCACTAGATTATTTTATCACTGTCGGAGGTTCTGGTGGCACTATTACTGGATGTGCTAAAAAGATTAAAGAACATTTTCCAGACGCTAAAGTAATAATGCCAGATCCTAAAGGTTCTGTCTATTATGATATCTTCAATTATGGAAAGCCTATCCAAGAAAATATACATAGCTATAAAGTCGAAGGTCCAGGCAACCCGGTTTTTTGCCAATCTATGGATTTATCTTATATTGATGAGGTAATACAATTTGATGATGTCCAAGCTTTTAATTCTTGTAATGATCTAGCTAAAGAGCAAGGGATATATGCTGGACACAGCAGTGGTGCAAACTATCTTATAGCCAACCAACTTCTAAAAACTTTGCCCTTAGATAGATCGTATAATATCCTCATCATGATACTAGATAGCGGTATGAAGTATACTTTTTAGTTACTAAAATCAACTAATTGACTCCAGCAAATTGTATTAAAAAAATTTAAATGCTATGATCTTCTCTGTTTATTACGTAAATTAGGAGAAATTGTTATGCCTGGTATTTTAATTAGTTTTATATTTTTATTTACCTCTGCAGTTATAGCTTGGTTTAACCGTAGGTGGGGAGTAATAGTATTTAGCATTTTCCTTATCGTTGCAGGGGTGACATTCTTACATCATGCAACTGATCACTTATCCATATATCTATAAGGAACAAGCTATGATGAAGATAACCCTTAACGATTTAATTAAAACTTTAAGTGCGATAGAAATTACAGGTATAACTATCATAATTCTTATGGCTTTTTTCTTTCAATTTGTTATGAATGAAATCCCTTGCCCTTTATGCTTATTACAGAGACTTGGTTTATTAGGCATTGGCTTTGGTTTTTTATTAAATATGCACTATCATGTTCGTCCAAGCCATTATGCTTTATCATTATTAGCATCAGTATTTACTGCCTTTGTTGCACTTAGACAAGTAGCTCTACATATTACCGATCCCGTAGGGTTTGGCTCAAAAATATTAGGTATGCATATGTACAGCTGGGTTTTTGTAATTTCTATGATTGCTATTATTTACATTGCTATTATTTTATCGTACCCACAACAATACGAAATTCGTAAGCCTCCTCAAGAAACTGCTGAAGCTAAAAATAAAAAAATTAGAATTTTCACCCATGTAGCTTTTATATTATTTGCAATAATAATTTTCGCTAATATAGCTTCTACATTCTTTCAATGTGGCTTACATGAATGTCCTGATAACCCTGTAGGCTACGTATTAATATAAAGCGAAATACTACACATAAATACGAATATTAAATTTTTTTGATACTATCTCACTCTTATATTTATATCCAAATCAGGAAGCTTCAAGGTGTAGAACTTCTCCCTGCAAAATATTTATTTTTATTAAATTCTTTGCAATAATTAATTGTTGAATGCTCTAATATACCTTCTTTTAGCTGGTTATAACATTGCTGAGTAGGCTCTATAACTGTTCTCACATCACAATCATTTTCTTTGTTATAATTATTAGGAACTATTTCACTATGAAACATTTGATTAGGAAATCTAACTTTTAATCCACTATGTGAACCGTACCAATCTGTCATCTGATCACCTACAGACATCAACCAATATACATTTTTTTGCTCAGATAATGCCTGTCTGAAAGAATCTTTATATGCAACTTTCTGATTAGGTTTAGAAGCACATAAACTATTATCTATTGAACCAGAAAAAAAGACAAATTTTTCAAGCTGATTACTTGTAAGATCCAAATTACTCTTTAACCATTCAGCTGTAGCTGTAGCTGCCTTATTATTACAGTATCTAGCTGTTATAAAATAACAAGCTATCCCATCTTTAAAACATTGTTTTTTTATAAAATCAACAATAGCTGGCGTTACTATTTTACCTTTACTAAAGTAATCATCCTCAAACGAGGAAAGTTGAATCGTGTTATCAATATCAAACATTAATCCAGGAATCTTACCAGATTTTTTTATAGCGTTAATAAATCCAATATCTTTAAATTTTTCCAAGAGTTTATTTATTTCATTAATTGTATCTTCTGAATCTTTTGCATACTGCGATTTTTTCGTATAACTCAAAGCATCTTTACTGCTCATATAATCATATACGTTTGACTCCTTTACAATCTGATTGACACAACTTTTTACATTATCTGGTAACTCAAACTTATGACCATTTTGTTCATTAAACTCAGTCTTTAACCGAGTTACTTCATCATATAATTTTAGAGAATCAACTTTATCTATAGTATCGTTATTATCACATCCAGCTAAAGATAAGCTAATCGATAATACTAATAGTAGGTATTTTGTAAATTTCATCATATCCTCATTTACACATGTTACAAACTATTTTATAACTAATTATTTACCTATTCCAAAATAATTTCAGCAAAAAACTAATTCTCTATTCAACTAGAGAATATTAGATACAAGAGTATATTAGATTTTTTTACAAACAAAAAAGCCCCGTATTTTAGTACGAGGCTTTAGATTTGTGTTTTTGGGGTTTAAAAAAGATGGCGACTACCTACTTTCACCTGGGCAACTGCCAGACTATCATCGGCGTGTTGTAGTTTCACTTCTGAGTTCGGAAAGGGATCAGGTGGTTCCTACAAGCTATCATCGCCAAAACCTGAGTTTTGGTATATAAAGATATTTAACAATTCAGCATAGAAATAGACTTAAGTCTCTCGGATCATTAGTACTGGTAAGCTACATACATTACTGCACTTACACACCCAGCCTATCAACGTCGTAGTCTCCAACGTTCCTTACTAGCTTATAGCTAGAGAGATCTAATCTTGAAGGAGGCTTCCCGCTTAGATGCTTTCAGCGGTTATCCCGTCCGAACGTAGCTACCCGGCAATGCTTCTGGCGAAACAACCGGAACACCAGTGGTTCGTTCACTCCGGTCCTCTCGTACTAGGAGCAACTCTTCTCAAATCTCTAACGCCCACGGCAGATAGGGACCGAACTGTCTCACGACGTTCTGAACCCAGCTCGCGTACCACTTTAAATGGCGAACAGCCATACCCTTGGGACCTGCTTCAGCCCCAGGATGTGATGAGCCGACATCGAGGTGCCAAACTCCTCCGTCGATATGAACTCTTGGGAGGAATCAGCCTGTTATCCCCGGAGTACCTTTTATCCGTTGAGCGATGGCCTTTCCATACAGAACCACCGGATCACTAAGACCTACTTTCGTACCTGCTCGAGCCGTCACTCTCGCAGTCAAGCGCACTTTTGCCTTTATACTCTTGGTATGATTTCCGACCATACCGAGTGCACCTTCGTACTCCTCCGTTACTCTTTAGGAGGAGACCGCCCCAGTCAAACTACCCACCATACACTGTCCTCGCCTTCCGGCTGAGTTAGAACTTCAATAATTCAAGGGTGGTATTTCAAGGTCGACTCCACATGATCTAGCGACCATGCTTCTTAGTCTCCCACCTATCCTACACATAAATGATCAAAGTCCAGTGCAAAGCTATAGTAAAGGTTCACGGGGTCTTTCCGTCTAACCGCGGGTACGCTGCATCTTCACAGCGATTTCAATTTCACTGAGTCTCTGGTGGAGACAGTGTGGCCATCGTTACGCCATTCGTGCAGGTCGGAACTTACCCGACAAGGAATTTCGCTACCTTAGGACCGTTATAGTTACGGCCGCCGTTTACTGGGGCTTCGATCCAGAGCTTCGCCTAAGCTAACCCCTTCAATTAACCTTCCAGCACCGGGCAGGCGTCACACCCTATACTTCCTCTCTCGAGTTCGCAGAGTGCTGTGTTTTTGATAAACAGTCGCAGCCACCTGGTATTTGCAACCCTCAACAGCTTACGTAGCAAGTACTTCACCATTAAGGGCACACCTTCTTCCAAAGTTACGGTGTCATTTTGCCTAGTTCCTTCACCAGAGTTCTCTCATAGCCTTAGTATTCTCTACCTACCCACCAGTGTCGGTTTACAGTACGGTTACTTATACAATATACTTAGAAGCTTTTCCTGGAAGCAGGGCATTAGTAGCTTCGCCAAATAAATTCGGCTTCGTCTCGTATCTCAGATCATCAAGATGCCGGATTTGCCTAGCACCTCTACCTACCTACTTTCACTTGGACAACCATGCGCCAAGCCTACCTAGCCTTCTCCGTCCCTCCTTCGTTCATATAAGCAGCACAGGAATATTAACCTGTTTCCCATCGACTTCACTCTTCAGCTACGCCTTAGGGGCCGGCTTACCCTACGTTGATTAACATTGCGTAGGAATCCTTGGGTTTTCGGCCAATAAGAATCTCACTTATTTTACGTTACTCATGTCAGCATTCGCACTTCTGATACCTCCAGCAAACTTCTCAATTCACCTTCATCGGCTTACAGAACGCTCCCCTACCAATATATTAAATATATTCCGCAACTTCGGTGCATAGCTTAGCCCCGTTAAATCTTACGTGCAGGCCGACTCGACCAGTGAGCTATTACGCTTTCTTTAAAGGATGGCTGCTTCTAAGCCAACCTCCTGGCTGTCTGGGCCTTCCCACTTCGTTTCCCACTTAGCTATGACTTAGGGACCTTAGTTGGCGGTCTGGGCTGTTTCCCTTTCCACGACGGACCTTAGCACCCGCCGTGTGTCTCCCGTGATAAAACTTGATCGTATTCTGAGTTTGCATCGAGTCGGTAAGCTCGTAAAAGCCCCCTAGTCGAAACAGTGCTTTACCCCAATCAGTCAATTCACGAGGCACTACCTAAATAGTTTTCGGGGAGAACCAGCTATCTCCGTGCTTGATTAGCCTTTCACTCCGATCCACAGCTCATCCCATACTTTTGCAACAGTACCGGGTTCGGTCCTCCAGTTAGTATTACCTAACCTTCAACCTGGCCATGGATAGATCGCGCCGGTTTCGGGTCTACTCCTAGCGACTAGGCGCTCTATTAAAACTCGCTTTCGCTACGGATCCCTTATTCAGTTATCCTCGCCACTAAAAGTAACTCGCTGACCCATTATACAAAAGGTACGCAGTCACATGACTAAATCATGCTCCTACTGCTTGTATGCAAGCGGTTTCAGATTCTATTTCACTCCCTTTATAAGGGTTCTTTTCACCTTTCCCTCACGGTACTAGTTCACTATCGGTCATTCAGGAGTATTTAGCCTTGGAGGATGGTCCCCCCATGTTCAAACAAGGTTTCTCGTGCCTCGCCCTACTTGTTCGTATGCTTAGTTCCATCTTAATCATTTCGTATACGGGACTATCACCCTCTATCGTCAAGCTTCCCAACTTGTTCTACTATAATTAAGACTATATCATACCAGGCTCTTCCCACTTCGCTCGCCACTACTATGGGAATCTCAATTGATTTCTCTTCCTAAGGGTACTTAGATGTTTCAGTTCCCCTCGTTCGCTCTCTATCTTATATCAGATAAAGTAACTAGACTACTCTAGTTGGGTTCCCCCATTCGGAAATTCTGGGATCAATGCTTATTTGTCAGCTACCCCAGACTTATCGCAGACTAACACGTCCTTCTTCGCCTCTGAATGCCAAGGCATCCACCGCTTGCACTTATTTTCTTAAGTCTATCTCTATACTAAATTGTTAAATATCTCTATCTTCATGCAAATAAAACAGTGGTGGAGCCAAGCGGGATCGAACCGCTGACCCCCTGCGTGCAAAGCAGGTGCTCTCCCAGCTGAGCTATGGCCCCAAAAAAAATGGTGGGTCTGAGTAGACTTGAACTACCGACCTCACCCTTATCAGGGGTGCGCTCTAACCAACTGAGCTACAGACCCGTATCTTATTTACACTAAAATCTATTATCTACAAACACTCTATCAATTTATCTGAATTAGCAATTAAGCTCTATTCTTATTATTCTTTTCGTATTTCCTTTAAGGAGGTGATCCAGCCGCAGGTTCCCCTACGGCTACCTTGTTACGACTTCACCCTAGTCATGAATCACTCCGTGGTAAACGCCCATTCGTTAAGCTATCTACTTCTGGAGCAACCCACTCCCATGGTGTGACGGGCGGTGTGTACAAGACCCGGGAACGTATTCACCGCGACATTCTGATTCGCGATTACTAGCGATTCCGACTTCATGCTCTCGAGTTGCAGAGAACAATCCGGACTAAGAGTACCTTTCTGAGTTTCGCTCCACCTCGCGGTTTGGCAGCCCTCTGTAATACCCATTGTAGCACGTGTGTAGCCCTGGTCGTAAGGGCCATGATGACTTGACGTCGTCCCCACCTTCCTCCGCCTTGTCAGCGGCAGTCTCAATAGAGTACCCAACTTAATGATGGTAACTATCAATAGGGGTTGCGCTCGTTGCGGGACTTAACCCAACATTTCACAACACGAGCTGACGACAGCCGTGCAGCACCTGTCACACAGTTCCCGAAGGCACCAATTCATCTCTGAAAAGTTCTGTGGATGTCAAGACCAGGTAAGGTTCTTCGCGTTGCATCGAATTAAACCACATGCTCCACCGCTTGTGCGGGTCCCCGTCAATTCCTTTGAGTTTTAGCCTTGCGGCCGTAGTCCCCAGGCGGAGTACTTATCGCGTTAGCTACGCCACTAGGCCCTTTACACCGAACCTAACAGCTAGTACTCATCGTTTACAGCGTGGACTACCAGGGTATCTAATCCTGTTTGATCCCCACGCTTTCGTCCCTCAGTGTCAGTATTAGTCCAGAATGTTGCCTTCGCCATCGGTGTTCCTTCTGATCTCTACGCATTTCACCGCTACACCAGAAATTCCCCATTCCTCTACCATACTCTAGTTTGACAGTATCAAATGCAGTTCCAAGGTTGAGCCCTGGGCTTTCACATCTGACTTATCAAACCACCTACAGACCCTTTACGCCCAGTAATTCCGATTAACGCTTGCACCCCCCGTATTACCGCGGCTGCTGGCACGGAGTTAGCCGGTGCTTATTCTTCAGGTAACGTCAATTCCATTAGCTATTAACTAACAGACCTTCCTCCCTAACTAAAGTGCTTTACAACCCTAAGGCCTTCTTCACACACATGGTATTGCTGGATCAGAGTTTCCTCCATTGTCCAATATTCCCCACTGCTGCCTCCCGTAGGAGTTTGGGCCGTGTCTCAGTCCCAATGTGGCTGATCATCCTCTCAAATCAGCTATGGATCGTCGCCTTGGTAGGCCCTTACCCTACCAACTAGCTAATCCAACGCAGGCTCATCCATTCGCGACAGCAACAAGTTGCCACCTTTAATCCTCAGATATTATGCGGTATTAACAGTCGTTTCCAACTGGTATCCCCCTCAAATGGGTAAATTCCTACGCGTTACTCACCCGTCCGCCACTCGTCAGCATCCGAAGACCTGCTACCGTTCGACTTGCATGTGTTAAGCATACCACCAGCGTTCAATCTGAGCCAGGATCAAACTCTTCAGTTTAATCTATTTCTTGACTCAATTACTAAACTCAAATTCATCAACAAAGTGTTTGTATATAATATATCTCTTAAATATCTTTCAGGCCTAAACCCTCTCTACCGCTAACATCACCCGTCAGCCAGTGAAGACATATAATACACACCTACATCTCTCAACGCAAGAGATTTTTCTAAAATTTTTAAAGTTTTTTACGGTTTTTTAGGCAAATATATTTGTTTATGAAAAAATTCATTTGCAACTCAGAAAAATTTTTTTAAACTTAATAAATTAGGTGGTATGCCTGGTAGAAATTAGTTTTTAAATGGCTCCGCAAATCGCGCAAAGACTGGTCTCATAATAATGATTACTGGGATTTTATTTACAAAATCAAAGCTTCACACTTAAAAATTCAATCGCTACAAGTCCAAATCAATAATGCTCAATATAATTTCTCTCCTGCTAAGCAAATAATCACAGCTAATGGCAACAAAACCATAGTATGGGATGCCAATGATTCTCTTGTGCTTAAATATCTAGCTGAAAATATAAACTACAGAAACAACTTCAGTAAATACTGCGTATCCAATAAAGGTAAAGGAGGGACACTAAAAGCTATAAAAACAGTATATAGACTTCTTAAAACTCACAAATATATTTATAAATCAGATATAAAAAGTTTCTACAATTCTATAAACCATAAAATACTACTTAGTAAACTACCTGCATATACCCTACCTAACGAATGCAAATTGATAGCAAAGCATCTAGATAGAATTCAGTGGCAAGACGGTGAATATGTAGAAATTAAGCAAGGTATATCTAAGTCATCTCCACTATCACCTGTACTTGGATGCATATATCTAGATGAGCTAGATAAGGCTATGGAAAAATTAAATATAAAATACCTACGCTACGCTGATGATTGGATAATCTTAGCTAAAACCAAACATAAACTAAGAAAAGCTGTTAAAAAATGCAAACAAATATTGTCAAAACTACAGCTAAAAGAGCATCCTGATAAAACTGACTACAGAAATTTTAATAATCCAATCTCTAAACCATTTAATTTCTTAGGAGTTGAATTTAACCAAAATGGTGCCAAGGACATCAAAAAACAAACTAAAGAAAACTTCTCAATCAAAATCACCAGACTTTATGAGTGCATCCAAGTTATAGCTAAAATCAAAACAAAGATAAATACATCTTATGACAATGGCGAAAGTCTATATAAATGTCTAAATATGCTTGAATTAGTGTTGGTTAAGAAGTTTATAAAATGCCTAGCTGGGTTCGGTAATTATTTTAAATCTATAACCTTGGTGCCCAGCTAAACGTTAATTATTATATTGACTAAGGGTTTGGCCAGCAGCCTGCGGAAAAATTATCTCCTGAAAAAAACCCGTTCATCGTATCTTGCTGATTAACGTTATTACTTTGCCACCTTGTTCCGTTCCAAAACGTTACACTTGTGTTTCTCGAATCGCTGCTAGTATCAACTGCTCCCCATTCCGGGTCTTGATCATTCTGCCAATTATAACCTGCGTTGCATATAATTGCCCATGTCTCGAGACCCGATACTTGGTCCGTAGTTACAAAGAATGCTCCGTTTGCAGACGCGGCGTTTTGATTAAGAGCACTGACTACTTCTTGCATTGTTTGACCGTCCGGTAAAGCAGGTGAAGCTGTACGCTTGAACACATGACTATATGCGCCAGGTTGGGCCTCCACCTCAACCGTTGTGCTTTCACTAACGCTTACCGTATTACCATCGTCATTAGTTATAGTTACTGATACACTTATATTGTAAGCTCCAGGTGATGCAAATACGTAACCAGTTGGGTTGGCTGTGTTTGTACAAGCGTCTTCTTCACATGCTGTCAAATTAGCATCTGTCATTTGTTGTGATGTAGCATAATCTCCACCTGATATACTCCACGTTATATTAAATTGTGTCGTTTCATTGGAGCCAACGGCCTCGGCTTTCAATATTTGGTCCTTTTGTGTACCTAGCACATTTGTATACCTAAGCAAGTCTACTTGGTCTAATGCTACACTACATGTTAGATTAACGCAGCTTGTAACTATCTGATACTCAACTACTTTTTCTTTTTCTGGACTACAGCTACTTAATAATAAAGAGGATACTAATAGCGTACTTCCTTCCTAAAACTGATTTGTTAATCATAATTAACATTTATTTTGTTGAAAACTACATTAGCAATGTATTCTAATTATTAAAAATAGGAAAGTCAACACTTACACTTCATAAATAATATAATAATGACCATGGATTATTATATAGTTGATAACGGAACACATATGAAAATTACTATCCTCATAGCTTGTGTGTAATGAGACTAAAATAAAGCTTAAACTTAACTAATCAATTGTCAAAAAATAATGGTATTAAAAATCAAGATTTAAATGTACTTTTAAAGAATAATCTTTTTATCACCATTGTTCATGGTGGGTGCTGAGGGGTTCGAACCCCCGACCCTCGCCTTGTAAGGGCGATGCTCTCCCAGCTGAGCTAAGCACCCGATATGAAATCGAAATGGCGGAGAGGACGGGATTCGAACCCGTGATAGGGTTTAAAGCCTATACTCCCTTAGCAGGGGAGCGCCTTCAGCCTCTCGGCCACCTCTCCTAAACCATGTGAATGGTTATTATATATAGATATAATATGGTGTCAAGTAAAACGTTATAGATATTTGGTTTTAATTTTCATAAACAAGAAAAAAGTAATCTGTATTACAATGACCTTTCTAATCTTTTCTGTACTATATTATGAAACTTTCAAGACGTATATACTTTTGCCATATAAATTAACTATCAAGTGGCATGACTCCTTCTGTATGATCAAGATGGATCAAAGCATCAAACTGGTAGGGTAAGCGTGAGAAGTAATAATGACTCATACGCTCTGTTTCAGGACTGTAAATAACCCCTATCGCTCGCTGTAACAGAGGCAATTTAAGCAAATGTGTTAGGTGAGTTTCTTCACGTAAGTTTAACAAAAAATTTTTTTCATCAAGTTGATGGAAAAACCATTCATAGCTACCTTTTAAAGGAGAGTTAATAGTTTTAACCTCTGCTTTTGCTCCCCATCCACTAGCTGCTGTAACCATACCAGTAGCAGTAGAAAAACCTAATAAAAAACTATTTGTATTAAAACGCTCTCTGACTAGCTGACCCAAATTTATCTCTCCATGCTCAGACATTTCTGTTGCCCGGGCGTCGCCTATATGTGAATTATGTGCCCACACAATTACTTTAGCGGGCTTATTAGTTAATGTTTCCAAATGCGATATAATGTTTTGCAAAGTATCTGCCATATGTTGGTCGCGAATATTCCAAGTACTAGCTTGAGACTCAAACATAGTTCTATAATAATATTCTGCATTTTTAACAACGCGAGCATTTTGTGTCATATAGAATTGCTGCTCCTTAAAGTCAAGAGTAGTATCTATGTTTAAGTTTTGGTAAGCACTACGATAAGTTTCCAATAGCTGAGTAGTAACTTCATCTAAACAAGCTTTTCTCAAATGTTTTTCAACTGCATAACCATAAAATTGAGGATCCATCTGCACCTGGCCAAAACAAGCATAACGTTTAGCTGCCATCTCTGCAGCCTCTGGATCGTACTGTTGTAAGTAATTAATAATTGCTCGTGTAGCCTCATTTAAACAATATAAATCTAAACCATAGATACCAACTTTATCTTCTTTATTTTCATAGTTATCATTAAATTGCCTAAGTTGCTCAATAAATTTTAACATATCAGTGTTACACCACATCCATTTCGGAAAACGATCAAAAGCCTTTAATGCCTCTTGTGCTTTATTTAACTTACTTAAGCTTTTACAATAACAATGAAGAGGGTATACACTAGTCCAATCTCCTTCAATTGCTATTGCTTTAAATCCTTTTTCTCGGATAAGATATTTGCTTAATTCCATACGCGTTCGATAAAACTCTGATGTCCCATGAGTAGCTTCACCCATAAGCACAATACGGGCATCTCCAATCAGCTTAGCAACATCTTGGTAAGAGGGTTGTTCTTTTATATCAAAAGCAATAATTTCTTCATTTAGTAGCTTAATAAGTTTGTCGGAAATAACTTTAGATTGTGTACTCATAACTTCCCTCCAGCTATTTTTTTGGTGAATTTTGAAGTAATCGTAACACTTCTTCATCTGTTGTTTGTTGAAAATTATGATACCATTGTCCTACACCATAAAAAGGTTCAGGAGTTGCTAAGCAAACAATTTCATCTACTAATAATGAAAGTTTTTGGATGCTGTCAGAACTTGCTACAGGTGCAGCAAGAACTATTTTTTTTGGCTTTAAAGTTTTTAAAGCTTGAATAGCTGCCTTAAGTGTGTTGCCTGTAGCTATACCATCATCAACTAAGATAATAACCTTATCTTTTAAGGGTGGTAACTTTTTATTTTGTCGATACTTATATAAACGCCGTTCTAATTCTTGTTTTTCTTTTTGTAATACCCTGTGGATTTGCTCCTTAGGGATATTTAACTGCTGGATTAAACTATGATCAAGGGTACAGACATCTTCTTCAGAGATAGCTCCCATAGCAAATTCCTCATGACCGGGAACTCCAAGTTTTCTTACAAGAAAAACAGTCATTGGAATTTGCAGTGTATTAGCAACTTCAAAAGCAACCGGCACACCGCCGCGTGGTAATGCCAAAACTAAAACATTCTCTTTACCTTTATAAGTTATTAGCTTTTCAGCTAAACGTTGACCAGCGTCAGCACGGCTTTTAAAAAGGTTCATGAATTATAGCCTCGATAGTTTCATTTAATTTATGCTCTGGCAAAGGGATATAATCTTTTTCAATCACTTTTACCACCAAAGATTTTAATACAGAAGTAAAAAATTGTTTTAATAGACCATAAAAATAAGGTTCGGCACATAAAATCACCTGCTTGTAATGCTTTTTATCCACAACTTCTTTAATAAACTCTGCCACCACTTTTGCAAAATGCATATGCTCTTGCTTATGAGGGTCAGATGCTGGAATAAATTTTCTGGAATGATAATTACCAGGACTATCGCTAGTTAACTGTTGTGCTTTTAGCCTACTCTGAGGATGTTCTAAATCCTCAATATGTAAGTATTTAAACCCATTTACATCATAGGCTTTTGCTTTAATAGTGTTAGTGACTAAAAGCAAAGTTGGTTTTTTCATATCACTTCTCCTTTATTACAAACTCTAAATTAAGAAGATAAAAAACGCATAAACCATCCCGTTGTAAGGCTAGTCATTTTCTCCAAGGTGCCTGGTTCTTCAAATAAGTGGGTGCTCCCGGAACAACTTCCAAGCTTTTGGTACAATTTAAAGCTAGATAAGCTTGATTATTTAACATTATAATCTCCGTATCGTTTCCCCCAACTATTAATATAACTACATCATAAGAAGTATAATCCTCTTACTTTTGTTTACCTTGATTTTAGTCAAGTGTAATAAATGACTTTACTTCTGTAAGTAAATATATCTTCCAAAAATTTATCTAAACAAAATAGGTAAAAATCTTTATAATAGCTATAATCCAACAAGTCAATATCAAATAATAATGCGGAAAATACTAGTTACCAACGCCTTACCTTATGCTAATGGTGATTTACACTTAGGTCACATGCTTGGCTATATACAATCAGACATTTGGGTTAGGTTCCAAAAATTACAAGGTAATAAATGTGTCTTTGTCTGTGGTAGTGATACTCATGGTACACCGATAATGTTAAAAGCTAAGAGCCTAGGTATTTCTCCTGAAGAATTGGTTAAAAGTTTTTCAGAAAGACACTTAAAAGATTTTACAGATTTTGAAGTTGAGTTTGATAATTATCATTCTACCCATAATAAACTAAATAAAGAAATCGTTGAAGAGATATACAATAAATTAAAAACAAAAGGCTTAATTTCAACAAAAGAAATTAATCAAGCATATGATGTACAAGCTAAAATGTTTCTGCCTGATAGATTTGTAAAAGGCACATGCCCAAAGTGTAAAGCTGAAGATCAATATGGAGATAGCTGTGAAGTCTGTGGAGCAACCTACGATCCTACTGATTTAATAAACCCAAAATCTGTAGTTTCTGGTAAAGCTCCTATTCAAAAAAAATCTGAGCACTTTTTCTTTGATTTACCAGCTTTAGAAAAAGATATAGAAACTTGGATAAGCACAAACCAACAGTTACAGCCAGAAGTCGCCAATAAACTAAAAGAATGGTTTGAGCAAGGTTTACAAAGTTGGGACATATCACGCGATGCTCCATACTTTGGTTTTGCAATACCTGACACAAATGAGCAGAAATATTTTTACGTATGGCTAGATGCTCCTATGGGCTATATAGCTAGTTTTAAAGACTATTGCAATAAAACTGGTATAGATTTCGACCAATTTTGGGGCAATGGTAATCAAAGTGAACTTTACCATTTTATAGGAAAAGATATTATATATTTTCATGCTTTATTCTGGCCAGCTATCTTAGCTTCTACAGGATACAAAACACCAACTAGTGTTTTTGCAAATGGATTTTTGACTATAAATGGTAAGAAGATGTCAAAATCACGCGGTACTTTTATCCAAGCAAGAACATACCTTGATAATCTAGAGCCAAGCTACCTAAGATATTATTTCGCATCTAGACTAACCTCTAAAATAGATGATATTGATTTAAATCTAGAGGAATTTGTTACTAAATCAAACTCCGATATAGTCGGAAAAGTTGTAAATATTGCTAGTCGTTGTGCAGGATTTATATACAAAAATTTTGATGCTACTTTATCAACTGAAACTTATGACACAAATCTAGAGAAAGAGTTTACTGATAGTCATAATTCTATTACGCAGGCATTTGAAAAAAGAGAGTTTGCAACTGCTGTTAGGCTAATAATGGCATTAGCAGATAAAGCAAACCAATTTATAGACTTTCATAAACCTTGGCAACTAGCTAAAGAAGCTGAACATGAAAAGAAAGTTCATCAAGTATGCTCCCAAGGTATTAATATGTTTAAGGTTTTAGTTTCTTATCTTAAACCAATTGTTCCTAGCATAGCTGAAAAAGCTGAAACATTTTTAAATATTAAAGTTAACAACTGGAATGACGCACCAAATTTTTTAAAAAACCATAAAATAAGCAAATTCAAGCCTCTCGCTACTCGTATAGAAAAAGAAAGAGTTGATAAAATTTTGGAAGATACAAAAATGATACTCGAAAAAGAACAATCTCAGCAGCCTCAGGATAAGCAACAAGATCAAAAAGTGGATATAGCTACAGAATGTACTTTTGACGATTTCATGAAAGTAGATTTACGTGTTGCAAAAATCATTGAAGCCTCACATGTTGAAGGAGCTGATAAACTCCTTAAGTTAATTTTAGATTTAGGTGGTGTTACTAAGCAAGTATTTGCTGGTATAAAATCAGCATATAATCCTGAGGACTTAGTAGGTAAACATACTGTTATGGTTGCAAACCTAGCACCAAGAAAAATGAAATTTGGTGTTTCTGAAGGAATGGTTTTAGCTGCTGGAGATGGTAAAGGTCTATATATACTAGAACCTCATGAGGGCGCTAAACCTGGCATGAGAGTAAAGTAAATATGGCCAAAAAAACTTTTTATATTTTTGTCGTTTTTGTACTTTTTCTAGGCGCCTTAATAAATTACCTTGATCGCTCAACATTAAGTATTGCCAACACCTCAATCGCTACTGATTTCAATATAAGCCCTTCAGGAATGGGATTATTACTATCTGCTTTCATGTGGTCTTATGCTTTATCAAGTCTTCCAGCTGGATACTTAATTGACTATTTTGGTATTAAACGTATTGCTATATTAAGTATGGTAGCATGGGCAGGAGTATGTATTCTAAGTGGTTTAGCTGTTGGTTTCTATTCGGTTCTTGTAATGAGAATCTTATTAGGAATAGCTGAAGCACCTTTATTCATAATTGCAACAAAAATTATCCAACAAAATTTCTCAGTTGCTAAAAGGGGTTTTGTATATTCAATAGTTGCTCTCGGTCCAAGACTTGCAAATGTTATAGCTCCAATATTTTTAGTTAGCTTAATGCTTTTAGTTAGTTGGCGAGGCATGTTTATCTTACTTGGAGTTGTCGGCTTAACCACAACTTTTATCTGGGCTAAATTACAAAATCATAGTTACTTTGCCCACAATAATGATGGCTTAAAACCAAAACCGCTGACAAAAAAACAATTCAAAGCCATAATAACCAATCATAATGTAATATTTTTATGTATCGGTAATATCTGTAGCACTTATACTTATTGGTTATTTATAACATGGTTGCCATTTTATTTTATTGAAACAAAGAACCTTAGCCTATCACAAATGGGGCTTGCAACATCTTTATCATTTTTATCGTCGCTTATATCTGTCGTACTAGGTGGTATAGTTTCTGATTACCTTATAAAACGAGGTGTTTCAGCTATTGCTTCACGTCTAACTCCTATCATCTTTGGTTGTCTAATAGCTGGTGTAGCAATAATAGTAATCCCTATTTTAGACAATATCTTAAGTATAATTTTTTTTATAAGCATTAGTATCTTTTGTCTAGGACTTAGAATATCACCAACATGGGCAATAATTGCTGACATAGCCCCACCTAAATTAATAGGAATAGTTGGTGGTATACAAAATCTAGCTAATTTTATTGGCGCTGGATTAGCCCCTCTAACAACTGGTTTTATTTTGCAGGAAACAGGAAATAATTTTAGCATCGTTTTTATTGCTGGAAGTATTATTTGTATTTTAGGCTCCTTGAGCTACTTATTTATAAATACTAAAAAAATAATTAGTCATCAAATTATCCAATAAGCTTTCCTAACCTTCACAGCAAACTTACCACCCTAATCTAATATGCTCGAATTAACTACTATTTTATTCATTTGTAAAACCTTCGACACTTCCTGCACCTTCACGCAAAACAGTATAAGGCAATTCTAGCATCTCAATTACAGTAGTTGACTCATAACCACAGTAGTCAGATTCTACTATTAAATCTATATTATTCATGATTTCATTATCAATATTACTACAGTCAGTTATAACATGACCCTGAGTCGGTAGAATAAAAGAACTAACTACCAAAGGCTCTCCTATCTCTGCACTTATAGCTTGAGGAACATAATGATCACTTACTCTTATACCCACAGTGTTCTTAGATTTAGTAACAAGTAAAGAAGATACCTTTTTAGTAGCATTTAGTATAAATGTATATGGACCTGGAGTATACCTTTTTAGTAGTCTATAAGCATTGTTATCAACTTTAGCGTATTCTGAAATTTCAGAAAGATCTTTACACAAAAGTGTAAAATTATGGCTACTATCTAAATCTCTTATTTTCCTAATTTTATCTATAGCTTTTTTTGATTTCATTTTACAAGCTAAAGCATATCCTGAGTCGGTTGGAATGGCTACAACACCTTCTTTATCTAATACTTGTTTTATTTCTTGTAGTGCTAAAGTGTTGTTACCGTAACTATATAATTCTATTAATCTCTTCATAATCTTCTTAACAAAGGTTATACTTTTATGATAATTATACAACACTTATTAAATTTAGCCTAAATTATGAATAAAATGCTTAATGATCTATTGCCCGCAATCGTTTTTTTTGCGATTTATAAAGTCTATGATATTTTTTATGCAACTGCTGCTTTAATTATCGTTACTATAGCACAAGTTATATGGGAATACATAGCTCATCGTAGAATTGCCAAGATGCAAATTTTAATTACTGTATTGGTAATAATATTTGGTGGTGCCACTTTATATTTCCATAACGAGGAGTTTATCAAATGGAAAGTTAGTATAGTAAACTGGCTAATAGGTATTGGATTAATAATAACAACCTACGTTATGCAAGAAACTCCCATGGAAAAGCTTCTTAAAGAAGCTGTTAATCTTAATTCACACAAATGGAAAGTAATTAATAATATGTGGGGGGCATACTTTGTAATTCTTGGGACGATTAATCTTTTTGTAGCGTATTTTTTCTCTACAAATATATGGATGAATTTTAAACTTTTTGGGCTTTTAGGTATTACTTTTATATTTATGGTAATCCAATCATTATATTTATCCAGAAATATGAAAAAATAAATTAGATTTTTAATTGCAAACTACATGTTACAAAATATATAATTTACATCTACCTAGATAGTTCTAAAATATATAAAAAATAATTAAATTAAGCTTTTGCAAAACAATGAAAGACAATTATAGAAAATACCCAAAAAAAATTCTCTTTTTTAATAAACTAGTCAGCTATTTACTTTTAACTATAATATTAGCTATTTTTAGCTTTCTTGAGCTAGTAGTAATGATAGTAATATTTTTAATTTTTATAAGTTTCTATGTAGCTATAATTATTTTGGGCACTATATACTTAGCTATTACATACACATTTAAAGTAAAGAAGAACATAAAAGATAAAAAAGCTACTTAATCTTTTTTAACCAAGTTTGCAGCATAAGCTCTAGCTCCTATCAATCCAACGTCTGTATTCATTATTATGTGGATTGGAAAATCTTTCATCATTGCTGACATTCTCCCTTTATCTCTAAATTTTTCCAAAAATTTGCTTTCTTTAATCTGATCAATAAGTCTTGGTGCAATACCTCCGGCAATATATAAACCCCTAAATGGTAAGCTTGTTAAAGCTAGATTACCTGCAATTGATCCATAAATACTCAAAAATATATCTACAGCTCTTGAAGCAGATGGTTCTTTATATTCTATAGCATACTTAACTATTATTGCTGCTTTATCTGAATCTGAAACTTTAAATAGGTCTCTACGTAAACTGGTACATTCTGGTTGATTATATAATGGGTTTCTAACTACATATTTATAAATATTATAAATACCATAACCACTACAAAACCTTTCCGGAGAAACTCTGTGTAAAGTCTTACGCATAAATTTAAATAATTCAACCTGCTCATCATCAACTGGAGGGAAATCAACATGCCCTCCTTCAGTTTTGTAAACTCTAGGCTTATGGTTTTCATCATAACTCACCAAACACATTCCAAGCCCAGTTCCTGCACCAATAACTGCACAAAGGCTATTATCATCTTTTTTACCTTCTTGAACAGTGATAATATCCTTTTGTCGATCTAATCTTTCAATACCATAGCCAATGGCTTCAAAATCATTTATCACTTTGACTTTACTTTTATCAATACCTAAACCCTCAGCAACGTATTGCTCTGAAACCATCCATGGCAAATTTGTAATTTCGACCTCTCCATCTACCACAAAACCAGCAACAGCTAAGCAGACAGAATCAATTTTTCCAGCCAAATCAATTGCAGATAAAAAAATATCAATAACATCAGATAGACAATTAAAATCTGCTCCTTTGTATTTTCTTACAGCTATACTTTGAGTTTTACCATTTTCCAACTGAGAAACTTCTAATCTAGTATTAGTTCCTCCAATATCTCCAGATAATATATACATAAACCCTATTTCCCTTATTTACTATCTTGCCAGTACAAATATATGATATTCTGCTATAATTAGACAATAACTAATATATCATAAATCTTAGTCTAAATGTCTAAAGAAAATAAAACCACAGATTTTGGCTTTACAGAAGTACCATGGGAAGAAAAACAAAAAAAAGTTGCTGGAGTTTTTCACTCAGTTGCAGCTAAATACGACCTAATGAATGACTTAATGTCTTTTGGAATACATCGAATATGGAAAAAGCAAACAATCTCAAAAGCTGGTATTCGTAAAGGAGATAGAGTTCTAGATTTAGCAGGCGGTACAGGAGATTTAGCTTATAAGTTTTGTCAGCTAGTAGGTTTTCAAGGTAAAGTTGTTCTTAGCGACATTAACTCCTCTATGTTAGAAGTTGGTAAAGAAAAACTAACTAATAAAGGTTGTGTTGGAAATATTGAATATGTACAAGCAAATGCTGAATACTTACCATTTCCTGATAACTTTTTTGATTGCATAACTATATCTTTTGGTTTAAGGAACGTTACAGACAAAGATAAGGCTCTAGCTTCTATGTGTAGAGTTTTAAAGCCAGGTGGTAGATTACTAGTTTTAGAGTTCTCTAAACCTATAATACCTATGCTTGCTAAAATTTATGATGAATACTCTTTTAAAGCATTACCTTTTTTAGGAAAAATTATTACACAAGATGCTGATAGCTATAAATATCTAGCAGAATCAATACGCAAGCATCCTGACCAAGAAACTTTAAAACAAATGATGTTAGCTGCTGGGTTTGATAGTGTTGAATATCAAAATATGACTGGTGGTATAGTCGCTTTACACAATGGATATAAATACTAAGAATGATAGAAACCATTAACAAAGCTTTAAATTTAATAACCAAACTTGACCCACAAGCTAGTCACTTACTACTTCCTTTAGAGAATAAGTCACTAGCTATACGCTTTAGTGATATAGACTACATAGTTTCTATAAACATAAAGAATCAACACATATACGCTACCGACTCCACTTCAGAAAATACTTTAAGTGGCAAGTTAGCTCACGTTATAGAGTTAATATTTAATAAAAACCTACAAGAGCTTTTAATAGCTAAAAAACTAGACTACAAAGGCAGCTTAAAAGCACTCAACGAGTTTAATCATTTTTTTAATGCTCTTGATATTGATATAATCTACAAAATTTCGCAAATTACAAGCCCAAGCTTTGCTAACCTAGTTGCAAAACCATTTAACAAAGCTAGAGAATATTTACGAATATCTCGTCAAGAAACTATCATTGATATAAAAGATTACTTAACTGAAGAAAAACAGCTACTAATTTCACAAAATGAAATAAATATCTTCTATCGTGAGATTCAAGAATTAAAGCAATCGGTTGATAGAATAGATTTGAAACTAAAGTTATTACAAGGTTTGTATAATGATTAAAAAATTTTTCAGACTTATTTATATTTTTTATATCGTCAATAAATACTGCTTATTTAATGAACCAGTACGAGCTACAAATCTAAAATCTTTAAGGGCTATACTTTTTCTAAATCCTTTCTACTATTCAAGAAGAGTTAGAAAACTAGACCATGGTGTACGCATACGTGAAGCTTTAGAAAAGCTAGGGCCTATATTTATTAAATTTGGACAAGCTTTATCTATTAGAGCTGACTTACTACCTCCAGAAGTAATAAAAGAAGTTGCAAAGCTACAAGATGATGTACCTCCCTTTGATAGTAAACTTGCAATGCAACAAATTGAAAAAGCAACTAAACAAACTATTAAAGACATATTTAGTGAGTTTAACGAATCTCCACTAGCTTCTGCATCAGTAGCGCAAGTACATAGCGCCACTCTTCATAGTGGTGAAGAAGTTGTAGTTAAAGTTCTGCGTCCAAACATTGAGAAAATCCTTAAACTTGATACTTCTTTGATGCTAATTTTTGCTAAAGGACTTCGACTACTAAAAGAAATAAGAAGATTTAAACCTGTTGAAATTGTTAGTGAAATTAACCAAAGTTTTTTTGACGAGCTAGATCTTGTAAGAGAAGCTGCAAATGCTTCTCAATTACGTAGAAATTTTGAAAATAGTCCTATACATTACGTCCCTAAAATTTACTGGGAATATACTAGCTCTACTGTAATGGTGATGGAAAAGGTTAGTGGTGTTAGCGTTTCAGACATAGAAACTTTAGACTCCCTAGGAGTTGATCGACGTTTACTAGCAAAAAGAGGTGTAGAGATTTTCTACTCTCAAGTTTTTGATGACTGTTTTTTTCATGCTGATATGCATCCTGGAAACATGTTTATAGATGTAACAAACCCGGCCGACCCTAAATACATATCTATAGATTTTGGTATTGTTGGTACCCTAAATAGAGAAGACCAACGCTATTTAGCTGGAAATTTTTTAGCTTTCTTTAAGCGTGATTACAGAAAAGTTGCTGAATTGCATATTGAATCTGGCTGGGTACCAGCTAATACGCGTGTTGATGTACTAGAATCAGCAATTCGGACAGTTTGTGAACCTATATTTGAAAGACCTATGAAAGAAATTTCTCTTGGTTATACTTTAATGCAACTATTTAACGTCGCAAGAAGATTTGAGATGAATATCCAACCTCAACTAACTTTGCTACAAAAAACTTTATTCCATGTTGAAGGACTAGGGCAAAAATTATGCCCTGAATTAAATATTTGGGAAACCTCTCGCCCTATTTTAGAAAAATGGATGAAAGAGCAGATGGGGCTTAGAGGCTTTTACCATCGTTCTATAGAAAATATGCCTAGAGTTAGTGACAAACTTCCAGAGTTACCACGTATAGTTTTTGATATCTTGCAACAAACTCAAGCTAATCTAAAAAAAGAAAAACATGTATCTTACATAAAAATTCCACGAAAAAAACCTAGAAAATGGCCTTTAGTTTTAGGGCTTGGGTTGACAGGCTTAGGTATGTGGTATGGTTTATATGCTGATCCCACTCCTTTAGTAAAACTACAAGAATTTATAGAAACCCATCACAATGGATTTATTGCTACAGGAGTAGTTTTTTTAATTTACTATATTTTAAAGAAGGAGAAATAAAAAATGTCTGACTGTATCTTCTGTAAAATTATCACAGGTGAAATTCCATGCAACAAAGTTTATGAAGATGATAGTTTTTTAGCTTTTCATGATATCAATCCTGCTGCAGATATCCATGTACTAGTCATACCTAAAAAGCATATAGCTAGCTTAAATGAGTTATCTATACAAGACCAAGAGCTTATGGGTGAATTTATGTTAATTATCCCAAAAATCGCTAAGCATTTAGGACT
This sequence comes from Allofrancisella frigidaquae, assembly GCF_012222825.1. Lineage (NCBI taxonomy): Bacteria > Pseudomonadati > Pseudomonadota > Gammaproteobacteria > Thiotrichales > Francisellaceae > Allofrancisella > Allofrancisella frigidaquae. The sequence continues at coordinate 1,315,351 of NZ_CP038017.1, forward strand.
AAAAGGTTTTAAAACTGTTATAAACACAGGTAAAGAAGGCGGTCAAATGGTATTTCATTTCCATGCTCATATACTAGGTGGTAAAATACATATGAGACTGCCTGAGTAATCTAAGAATACTCTACCCCGCCCTTACTAAGGTGATTATAGATATCTTGTCAATCTGACTTCCTTTTTTAATAGTTTGAACAAATTCTTTTAAAGTTGACCCTGTTGTTAATACATCATCAAAAACTACTAAGTGTTTTGCTTGTATTGGCTTATTTAACTTAAAAACTCCTTTTATCTGATCTATACGTTTTTGCTTAGAAGATTTTGATTGAGGTTTTGTATACTTAACTCTTTTATAATTTGTGAAAGTTGTTGGGATATTAGTATATTGTGAGAGTTTATTAGCTAGAAGCTCTGCTTGATTAAAACCACGGTATAAATACCTAAATCTATGGATCGGTACTGCAGCTATAGCGTCGATATCAACTAACTCCTTATCAATAGAATTTTGCCACCATATAGATATTAATTTATCAAATATTGATTCTACTAATAAATCCTTATGAAATTTTAGTTTCTTGAGTAAATACTTAACTTCTGCAGTGTAGTTAAGTAAATAATAATAATCATACTCCCCACAATCAAGTTCTAGTGTTTCTTTGTTAAAATTTAAATGGCTAGCCAAATCATCAGAACAATACTCACAAATAATATCGTCTGAGCTTTGTCTACATAGTAAGCAACTTTGTTTAAGGAGTATTTTTATTATTTTTGGTATAATCACCATATAACTAGCTACCTTTTATAAAAAACTTATGTTTAATTATAACCTTTTTCTAAAGTTACAATCTAGTAAACCTGCTACTAAGGTTCACCAAGAGTCTTTTATAAAAAATGAAATTGCTCAAAGGTTATTAAGCAGACTTGAGTTCATAAAATTAAAACCTAACAATATTTTAGTCGACGGTTACAGCGATGAACAATATCAAAATATTTTGAGCTTACGATTTCCTACAAGCAAAATACACAAACAACCAGGCCACCACATTAGATTTGACCTTATTGTCTCAAACTCGACAATCCACTTAACAGATAACATAGCTAATAAACTAGAGTATTATTATGAATCGTTAAATGATGATGGCATACTGCTGTTTTCAACTTTTGGCGATAGAACTTTTAGTAGTTTTAACAAAACTTTTGCTGAGATAGATAATCTAAAACATACCAATACCATGATAGATGCATTAACGTGGGGAAATACTCTACAGGCTAGCAAATATAAAACACCTGCAATAGAATCTGATCTTATAACTTTTACATACAAGTCTACAGAAACTCTATTTAATGATATACGTTCTCTAAACGAACCTCTATCTGATACCAAGATGCGAACAACTTTTACTGGTAAAAAACGCTGGCAAAAATTTATAAATAAACTTAGTAAAAATTTACAATTAGAAATAGAAGCCTTATATGGCTATGCTGTACGTAAAGCTAATGATAATAACGTTACTCCTCGACCAACTTCAAACAGAATAAGCTTAGATGATTTAAAAAAACAAATTATTGAATTTAAAAATACTACTAGCAATACATAATTGCCATAGTTGAAATATCGCGCCAGTCTTGTGATGTACACATATTTGGCTTTGCTAAAGGTTGGCAGTAAGTTTGCCATGCACCATCACCATATTTCTTCATAATCAAACAATTTTTAAAACGTATTTCTTCATTTTTAAGCAACCCAACTGTAGTTACATCCTCTATACGGTAGCCATCTTCTGATTGGTATTCTGATCTACTACTATTAACATTATCCTCTAAATTAGTTACTTGTGATGTTATTACACTAGTTGTTTTATTACCTTGCTCTGTTTCTTTTTCAAATGTTTCTTTGCCTAATATTTTTTCAGCTCTAGCCATTAGCTGATCATATTCTTGGTTCATATTTTTGCTAAACTGGTCCCATTCTTTTTTAGTGTGTTCAGGTAATTTCCCATTTCTGAGTTTTTCTACACTATTTTTATCAGTTTGTTCAGCTTGCTCACTGTCAGCTACTGTACCCGCCAAACCAATAGTTTGAGATTCTAAATTAGTACTTCCAGCAGTGTCTGCATAAGCAAAACCCAAAGATATGGAAATAATTAAAAGAGTAAGTAATTTATTAATTTTCATATAACATATAAAAAGATTTTGTACGATTAAAAAAAGTATATTAAATATTGTGAATATAAAAAAGCCATTTTGCAATTGTATCATCAAATTACTATCTGTTCTTCATGTAACTCGATATTATAGTGCTTAAATATTTGATCTTTAATAAAGTTAATTAAAGCTAAAATTTCCTGACCAGTAGCTTCACCTTTATTAACAATAATCCCCCCATGTTTCGGGGAAATTTGCGCATCTCCTATAGATTTTCCCTTTAAACCAAGCTCCTGTACCATTACACCCACTGGAATATTAGCCTGAGGTCTTTTAAAAACACTTCCTGCTGTAGGTTTTTGAGGTAAGTTAGCCAGACGCCGAGAATAAATGTCATTTAACTTATTTTTGATCTCTTGCTTAGGTTTTTTTTCAAACTCAAATTCTGCTGACAAAATACACAGGTTACTCTTATCTTTAAACATTGAATACCTATATCCATATTCTATATCTTTTTTTGCATAGTTTATAACCTCTTGTGTAAGAAGATCCAAAACTCTTACACTCTTGACACAAGTATAAATCTCATCACCATAAGCACCAGCATTCATAATAAGTGCCCCACCAATACTAGCTGGAACATCATAAAATGTTTCTATTCCACTTAAACCGGATTTATATGTGGCTATAGCAAGATCTTGTAATAACGCTCCTGACTGCACATTGACTGTGCTTTCTTGAATTGTAAACGAATTAAAATTCTTACAAAAAATTACAAAAGCAACCTCATCATCATAATATTTTTTAGAAAAGATAATATTACTACCATTACCCAAAAAAAATATTTTCTCATGCTTATTGGCTATGGCTAAAACCTCCTCTTCACAACTTGGAAAATAAACATTCCTAGCAAAAGATTTAATTCTATAAGTATTATATTTCTCTAGAGATAAGTAATTTTCTGGCATCGAGTCACCTAAATATCTTGCTCTAGAAGCTCTATTTGCATAAAGTGCGACATATTATCTACAAGATTATCATAGCCTCTAAATATTTGATGGGCATTATTAATAGTAGAAAATTCATCCAGTAAAGAACCTGCCATCAAACACGCCATACCAGCACGTAAATCCTTCACACTCATAACAGCTGCTCTAAGGTTTTCGTAGTCTTTTATTGGATTTATCTTTATAAGGTTATTATCAATAGATAAATCAAAACCCATTTTACGAATCTGATAAACGTAATTAATACGCTCTGGATATACCGTATCTTGTATAGTGCTAGGACTGTTTGCTATAAGCAGCATAACAGCATAGATCGGTTGCAAATCTGTAGGGAAATGCGGAAACGGCGCTGCAATTATGTCCACCCCGTTTAAACTACTATCCTTACCAAAAAATTTTATAGTTTTATTTTCTTGGTTATATTCCCAATTTGCTCCAGCATTAGTAAGCTTTTCTAAAGGTTTTTCAATATTGTAGATATCATATGTATTAATATTTGTGATTGTAACGTCCGTTTTATACAAATATGCCATAGCTGCGTAAGTCATAGCTTGGATACGATCAAATATAATCTCAAACTCACATCCTAAAAGTCTAGTTACCCCGTGTATTTTTATTTTTCTACTTCCAATATCAAAATCAATCCTTGCTCCACACTTATTTAGGTATTCTATTAAGGTAACCACTTCTGGTTCTAATGCAACATTTTCTAAAACCACCTCTGAACTACCTATCACCGCATACATCACTAAGTTCATCGTAGCACCAACAGACGGAAAAGGCATCTTAAACTCTGCGTTTTTTTCTTCTTTGTATATGACTTCAATATGCTCATCAGTTAATTTAACTTCTGCTCCTAAAGCTTCTAAGCCACTTAAATGAATATCAAAAGGCCTTTTTTCACTAAAACTACATCCACCTGGAAAGCCAATCTTAACTTTACCCTTTTTCTTTAGCATTGAACCTAAAAGCATCAAAGAACAGCGCGTCTTTGAAGTCATTTCGCCACATAGTTCAAGTGGCTCTATAGTGACACTACTCGTGTCAATACTTACTTCTTCACCTTTTTCGGTAACTTTTGCACCAACGTTTTCTAAAATTTCCTTTGCGCCTTTATAGTCTAAAAGAGTAGTAGGGACATTAGTAAATTTTGTTTTTGTATCTGGAATTAAACTAGCAAAAATAAGGTGTAAAAGAGCATTTTTCGCCCCACTAATATTTATAGTTACATCAGAAGCAATATTATTTAGCTTTCTTACTCTTAGTACTTTCATTATTTATTCTCTTATTTTTTCTATTTGCAAAAGGGTTATCTGACTGTTTAAACTCAAATATTACAGGGGTACCACGAAAATCTAAAGCTTCTCTAAAGAAATTTTCTAAATATTTCTTATAAGACTGTGGTAGTTTGCTAAGCTGGTTTCCATGAATAACTATAACAGGAGGATTATGTCCGCCAACATGAGCATATTTAAGTTTTATTCTAAATTTACCAACCATTGGTGGCGAATGTGCTTCTATCGCTAATTGTAGCAATCTAGTAGTATCGGCTGTAGTTATTTTCTTATTAGCACATTCATAAGCTGTATCTATAGATTCAAACACATGACCAACATTTGTACCATGCAACGCTGAAATAAAATGGATATCTACATAATCTTGTAAGAAAAATAAACGTCTTTTAAGTTCTTTTTTAACGTTTTCTTTAGCTTCATCTGTCATACCATCCCATTTATTAACAGCGATAACTAATGCTCTGCCATTTTTTATAGCAAAATGAATTAAACTTAAATCTTGATCTGAAATACCTTCTTTAGCATCAACTATAGCTACTACAACATTAGAATCCTGAATAGCTTGTAAGGTTTTAACTACTGAGAATTTTTCTAAAGTTTGTTTTATTTTACCTCTTTTACGTACTCCAGCAGTATCAATAATAGTATATTTTTTACCATGTCGCTCAAATGGGACACTTACACTATCAATAGTTGTACCAGGCATATCAAATACAACAACTCTCTCCTCTCCAAGCATTCTATTAGTCAAAGTCGACTTACCAACGTTTGGTCTACCAATTAATGAAAAGTGTATGCCATGGCGGGTTTTTTCTTTATGCTCATCTGTTTGTGTATGATCTTGGTAATACTCTAACAACGGTTTTTTTAAATACTTATCTAAAAGCTTTTGAATATTACGACGGTGTGCTGCAGATATAGCAAATACTTTTTCAAAACCTAATTCATAAAACTCTGCCATTGCAGAATTTTCTTCAACACCGTCTACTTTATTTACAACTACTACAACTTTTTTATCTTTCTGACGAAGTAAATTAGCAACGTATTCATCACCGCTTGTTAGCCCTGACCTACCATCAACAACAAAAAAAACCAAATTTGCTTCATCTATAGCCATCTCTGCTTGCTTTGCCATAAATTCATCAAAGCCAATATCTTTATCAGAAATTCCTCCAGTATCTACCACCAGATAATCAAGATCATCATACTTTGACTGTCCATATTGACGATCACGAGTAACACCCTCAAAATCGAAAACCAAAGCATCTCGAGAGTTAGTTAATACATTAAACAGAGTAGATTTACCAACGTTTGCTCTACCCACTATAGCTGTTAGAAAAGACATTAAAATATAGCCATTTAGATTATTATATTATTATTGCTCAATATTACTCTATTTATATGTATTTATAAAGCGAATACTATTTAGATGTCTTTAACTTTTACATTAAATAAAGACTTCCGTCCTAGAAATAAGATTAAACTAAACTTATAAAACTAACTCTCCCACGGCGTCATTGACCGAGGTGTTGCAACCGAAGGCTTCTTATCTTGAAATACGGCTGCTTTAGGTTTAATGATAGATTGATTAACTTGCCTTTTAGATATTTTATTACCAGTCTCTCTTGGCTTCACCTCCACCTGAGAGTTTACCATAAATTGCTGAAAAGACATTTTTTTGGTTGAACGGTCAAAACAAACATTTTCATCCATAAGTATCTGCTCACAGTCATATGTATTCTTATCTTGTAGTGCTTTCTTTCTAAGTTCATTACTATAATCCAGACGTGAGTCCCATGTATTTAGTGGTGACCTACTACTAGCGAAAGTTGGAGTAGCTGACCGATCCTTATTAATAGGATTATAATGATATTCTTCATATTTGAAAGTTGGAGTAGCAGACCGATTCTTATTAATAGGATTATAATGACCTTCTTCATATATTTCTGGTGAGAAACGTGCTAAATATGGTGGAATATTTTCCATGTATTTTCCGCTCTTCAAATTTCGTATGTGTCTGGGTTGCTGAGTACAAATGTAATTGAAAAATCCAGGTTGTGGTGTTTTATTCAAATTAAAACCTTCAACTAGACAATCATTAACCGTTAAGTTGGGTACGAAGTATTTTTTATATTTTTTAGTATCAAAATTTTGTCCAAGAGCGTACTTAACAACGATATAAAGAAAATAATGTCGAGCTATTATTTCACTGTGTTTACATGAGTGACGTATGTCAATTGTAATTGCTTGATCGTAAATAGTCGTAGAAGGCAACTCAAAGCACACCCTTTTATAAAAAGGATTTAAACAAGAATTAATAGCATAAGCAACTGGTTCTTTTAAAAAAGATTTAGGAAGAGGATAAGCTGCTTCTCTATTTAAAAGTGAAACGACAAAATCTACTTTTCCTGTTTTAAAAAAATCATTTGCTTTTTTTACCTCAGAAAAATAGTGATCCTTTGCATTTCCAGGTACAGGGTCCATCATTATACAGCTAGCTTTAATGCCTCTTTTTGAAAGCATTGTGGCGCAATACATAGCCACTATTGCACCTCTACTAAATCCTGCTGTAATGACGTAGTCATAGTTTTGATAATTATAGTGTGCTGTACCACTTTTGGGAAAACTGAAGGCTTCAAATACGTTACTAGCCTCTTCTTCTATATTACAAAATAGTCCATCATAAATTTTTTTTAACGATGTACCTGTAGTGGCTGCTCCAGGTATATCTATCGAATTTATAACAACCATAGGTGAGAGATCGACGTTAAGTTGGCTTTCATTATGCCAACTGTCATAAATTGGAACACCGCAATCTTTAGGCATTTCTTTTGCCTCTGGATTATTTCGGCAGTATTCTTTTCTTACCTTTATCACAGAATTTGGATCTCCAGTTCCTCTAAAAAATAGATATAGCACTTTTTTCATACTCAGCCTCAAAATAAATTATTTTTAAGAAAAATATTTGTTTTAAATAAAAAATCAACATATAATAATTATTATTTTACTTAAATATATATTTAGATGTGGAATGGCATATTCAATCACAATTGATCTGATTCAAAGGTTTAAATATAAACTGAAATATCTAAAGTAACAGTATTCATATGCTGGCCATTATACAAACTCTGATAAGAATACTCCGGACCAAACAATACATTATTATCAAAAAAAGACCTTTGCGTAGAGATCAATACCTGATCTTTAATTCCTGAAGCACCCATAACCCTACTTGCTGAAAAAGAAAGAGGCATAGGAATGTTATCAGCATTATATGAACGTCCATAGCTGATATTGATATTTTGGCCACTTCCGAAAATAGTAAATGTGTATGCAGCTTGAACTGTAAAAGCTCCTGCGTAGGAATCATTTATACCATTAAATTGGATACTTTTATTCGTTGTAGTAGCCCAACCTGCTCCTAAGTTAAAACTCCCAGGGAACATATTTGTAAGGTTTAAAGCAAAATCAATATTAAACTCGCCTACTCGCTTATTTACAAATGAAAACCTATTATTAGCTCCACGAATATCATGCATATATCCTGTATTAAAACCAAGTTGAACCATATCAAATAATCCAACCGCATCAAAATAGGCCAAAGAAAAAGTAGGATGATCTCCTGCATTTGAAACTGTGAAGTTAGCATTTGAAGTATCCCCCTTATAATTAATAGCTGCATTAGCTACACGAAGTGGGCGAAACATATTTGCAGTTAGACCAGTTGTCCAGGGACCACCTCCCCCAAAACTTCCCAAAGAAACCCTGTACTTACCTACAGATAAAAAAAACGGTGACGTATCTAAATTCCCAATCATGAAAAAAGCATCTTGGATATTGTAGCTATTATTTTGACTAGCTGTAAAATCTAAATTAGCTGTAACATAATGACCTACGTTTGCCAAAAAATAAAGTGTTGCGGCAGTTAAGTAAACTCCCTCACCAGCACCTTCAAGCACCGAGCCATTACGTTGAGTGATAGCTGAACCTCTCCAGCCTTGCAAATCAGTTTCTATAAAACCACCAAAAAAAATAGCATAATCATCATACAACCCTCTTTGGTTAAGTATACTAGAAGCAAATAAATTACTAGGTAGCTGACCAATTGGGATACTGTTATTACTTGAAAATGATCCGACGTAAGATACCTGACCCTGTGTTGTAATCTTAACTTCACCGCCTACATTAACATCTGATACTTTTTTATTAGTCTTATTTATACGCTCTTGTAAAATCTTTTCTTGAAGCTCTTTACTCTTATCCTCAAAAAGGTCATCATTAAAAGTAGAGTTTATAATTTCTCTTTGTAAATCCAAACTAACCGGACTTTGCTGCTTGGCATTAAGGTTACCAATCTCAAGCTCTAAAAGCTGAATTTGATATACTAATTTACTTATTTCTTGTTGTTGAATATTCTTAAGACCACTAGTAGTATCTTTAGAATTAGCTACGCTAGCACTAAAAATTGACAGCACTGTGAAAAAAAATACTTTTTTTTTGACATCAAAATTAAAAAAACAACTATGATATGGTATTTAGGGTCCTATTCTACACTATAAAAGATTCTTATTAAACATATACTGAAACATCAAGCGTAATAGTATTCATATGCTGGCCACTATAAAGCTTTTGGTACGCGTACTCTGGGCCAAATAGCACATTATCATCAAAATAAGCTCGCTGAGCAGAAACAATAAATTGGTTTTGAATACCTGAGGCTGCTCGTCCAAAACTAATAGGCGAAGAGGCTATAGCCATTGGTATATTAGCAGCATTATAAGATTGACCATAGGATGCACCAAAGTTAGTATTTCTACCAAAAAGTTCCAGTGAATAGTTAAGAGCCGTATACCATGCACCTGCAAGAACGTTATTACCTGTGCCATTGAAGTTTTCTTCGTTAGTTGTAGTTGCCCAACCTGCTTGAACCTGCCAAAAACCTCCTAACATAGCATATCCTACGTTGGCATCAAGGTTAAAAACACCCACATTATCATTCTCTTGTGGTGTATCTTTTAATGCTCCTGCAAGAGCACTATTACCTGCACCGGCCATATTAAATACATATCCAACGTTAAAACCAGCTGCTAGATTTTCTGATAAACTATCAGCATAAAATAAACCTGTAGAAAAGTTAGCACGTCTATCATCTGAACCAAACACCGCCACATTGGCGTTGATAGTATCAGACTTATAATTAAGAGAAACGTTAGTGACTTGTCCCGGTGATAAAAAATTCTTAATTATACCCGAAGTTAAAGTACCACCACCACCATAAGAACCAACAGATAGCTTGTTTCTACCTGCAGTTACAAAGAAAGGCGATGTATCTAAGTTACCAAACATTACGAAAGCATTACCTAAGTTAAAATTACCAGATTCGTCTGTATCAAAATCAAACTGAGCTGTAACATAATGACCAAGGTTTGATAAGAAATATAAGTTTGCAGCTGTTAGATAAATATTTTGACCATTACTTTGGGATATATCATTATTATTTTTCGTAATTGGACTACCAAAAAACACTTGCGCATCAGTTTCTAAAAAGCCCCCAAAGAAAACTGAGTAATCGTCAAATTTACTTCTTTGACCCATCAATGTAGAAGCAAAAAGGTTTGAAGATATCATTCCAATTGGGATACTATTGTTACCTGAATATGAACCTAAAAAGGCTATTTGACCTTGGGTTGTAATTGGAGGTGCTCCCCCTACATCAATACCTCCGCTTTTGTTAAATACCCCTCCAAAAGACTGGTTTCCTAAGTTTACAATAGCATGATCTGAACTAACATTTTCTAAAATATCTGAATTGTCACTATCTATAAAAGATTCCTTCAGAGATGCATTAGGATTTGCTCTTCCAAAATCTTTATTATCATCTACTTTAGAGCTATAAGTTGTAAACTGAGACCCGCCACTAGAAGTGTTATTAAAATTTGTTTGTTGTTTTTTTAATTGTTGTAACTGACCTTGTAATTGCTGGACTTGTTGTTGCAACTGTAACAGTAGCTTTCTTTCATCTATGTTTGTCGTATTGGTACCTGTAGCACTGCTACTATCTGATGATTTATCATCAATATCCTGTTCACCAATACTTGTAAAACCTAACGGCCCACCTTGGGAAGCAACTTCAGGAGAATTTTCTGCAGAATAACCAAAGCTCCAACAAGACAGAATACCACCAACAATAGCGTAAGTTTTACTTAATTTTCTAAACATTAAAAACCCCGGGTAAGTTAATCAAAAACACATATATTTTTTTGATTTTAGCAATTAAGAATAACATTTTCAACAACTAAACAATAGAAATCTTAACAACTGAGAAATTACGCCTATTTTATCACAATATTAAATTAAACAGGAGAAAAAACTAAAATTTTTAATTGCTTATATTGGCATATATGGAGCATAGGTCGGCGTCCAAGAAGCAAGATTTATTAATCTATCTATTTCTTGAGCTAACTCTTCATCAGTCATATCTTCTAGGTCTATATCTACTTCATGTACACCTTCTACTATAGCTTGTTTAACTACAGCTTTTGTAATTTCTTTAGTCACTTCCACTAAGTCTGTGATTTTCGCTAGTAATGGTTGTGTAATATCTTCGTTAATAACCATAGGTGACAATTCACTCAATCTATAACAAGCTGCCCTAATCATTCCACTAGTTAAAACTCTAGCATGTACAGCAACGCATCCTAGACCTAACCCTGGGAAAATAAAGGCGTTATTACCTTGTGATATACGATATTTCTTACCATTATATTCAACATCTGGGAATGGACTACCTGTAGCTATTAGAGCTTTACCGTCAGTCCATTTAACAATATCTTCCGGTAAAGCTTCACATAATGAAGTAGGATTAGAAAGAGGCATAATAATAGGATAACTATTATGCTTAGCCATTTCTTTTATTATCTCTTCGGTAAATGATCCTGGCTGACCAGATGTGCCTATTAGAATTTTAGCCTTAGTGTTTTTTACAGTTTCTTCTAAGGTGATACAATTTATGTCAGCAACGTTCCACTTATTAAACTCTTTTGAGCTTTTTATAAACAACCTTTGTTCAGGAGTAACCCGTTTTGCTTTTAACTTATCAGTTACCAAACCATACCTATCAACTAGATAAATATTCTGCCTTGCCCTCTCAATAGAAACTTGAGATCTATCTGCTATCATATCAGCAATCTGTCTGGCTATACCACAACCTGCACTACCTGCGCCAAAAATTACTACTTTAATGTTACTAATACTACTTATAGCTTGCTCTGTGGTTAGTTCTCCTGCGTTGATTCTGATAGAATTCACAGTTTTTAATCCCGCTATACAATTAGCTGCTGCAACAATACCTGTACCTTCTATATCATCATTAAAAGTGCATAATCTTTCTTTGTATTTCTCAAGAATACGTGTAGCATTATCTCTACCAATATCTTCCCAATGTAAAAACACATTAGGAAACCTACTTTTAACTTGTGTTACAAACTCTTCAATAAATTCATCATAAGTTTCTCCTGAGACTCTTGGCAAGCGCATACCCAAATATCCAGGCGCGCTTAGTAGTTCATCATTATTAGTGCCCATGTCAAGCTGCACAGGTAGAACTCTAGCCGGATCTATACCACTTGCAGCAACATATACCATAATTTTGCCTATACTGATATTCATGCCACCTATGCCTTGGTCACCTATACCAAGCACAGCTTCACCATCAGTAACCAAAACCAAATCAATACTATTAAAGTCATACCTTTCTAGAATTTTACCAATATGCTTTTTATGATTAATTGAAATAAATAAACCACTTTGTTTTCTAAACTGGCTACTATACTTTTGTACAGCTTCACCAACAGTTGGAGTGTATATTATCGGCATTATTTCTTCTAAATTCTCACGTACAAAATGATAAAAAAGTGTAAGGTTAAAATCATGTAACCTATTGAGAAAAACGTACTTTTCTAGTGAGTTAGGCTTAAGATCAAGCTGCCTTCTGACTCTAAGAGCCTGCTCTTCCAAGCTTTCCACCTTCTCTGGTAGATACCCTACTAAGTCAAAAACTATTCTCTCTTCTTGACTAAAAGCTACGTCCTTATTTAAAACGCGATTATTTAGTAACTTTCTACCTGTAAGGTTCGTTTCAATTGCAAAAACTTTTCCAGTTTTATTTCTTAATTTTCTTATTCTTTTCTTTTCCATATATAGCCAAAGGTTAAATTGTACAAAAACTATAATACACTAATGCTCTTTTACAGCTAATAAGTATCTAACAGCAGTTGCTTTTTTTCAACAAAAAATGAATACTATAATGCTATTAGTTATGGTTTTTCCAACATCCAATAAAACATTAGTAATGAACATAATAACCCACCTAAACAAATTCTCTAGTACCCAGAATACAGCTGTAGCAATAGGAGCTTTTGATGGGGTTCATTTAGGACATCAAACCGTAATTAATGAACTTCTTTCAATCTCATATTTAAATATTTTAGCTCCTTTTGTTTTTTTCTTTGAACCTTTACCCAAAGAGTTTTTTAGAAAAGAAAAACTTCCTACTAGAATTTATGACTTTAGAAACAAAATTATAAATATTAATCATGCAGGGATAAAAAACATTATTTGTCAAAAATTTAATGAGCAATTTGCCAATATTGATGCCGAGGAATTTGTCACTGAATACCTTGTTAAAAAACTAAAAATCAAGCATATAATTATTGGTGATGACTTTAAATTTGGTAAAAACCGTAAAGGAGACTATAAGCTTTTGGAACAACTCTCAAAAAAATATGACTTTCAGGTTGATAAAATATCTACTTTAACTCTTAACAACCAACGCATTAGTAGCAGCCAAATACGTACAGCTATTGAAAACCACCAGCTTGAAAATGCTGCAAAGCTACTAGGAAAACCACTAAGAATAAACTCACGAGTTATACACGGACAAAAAAACGGTAGAAAAATAGGTTTCCATACTGCAAACCAAAAATTACTTAAAAACTCTGTGTTAAAAGGTGTCTATTTAACTAAAATATATATTGATGATGATATTTTTTATGGTGTTTCTAACGCCGGAACCAGACCAACTATGGACGGCAAAAAAAACCTCTTAGAAACTCATATATTCGATTTTGATAAAGAAATTTATAAAAAGCATATTACTGTAGAAATACTTAAATTTATTCGTGCTGAAAAGAAATTTAACTCCTTTGAGGAGCTAAAAGACCAAATAGCCAAAGATATACAAACAGCAAAAAGATTGATAACTACATCCTAGACTATTAACATAACTAGCTTTGTACTTTATAATTTGTATTTAAATAGTTTGATTTCATTAAACTTTAAATTAATCATATACCAAATAAACTAAGGAATCCGCATGAGTGATTACAAAGACACTTTAAATCTTCCTAAAACCTCTTTTTCCATGAAAGGTAACCTTGCAAACAAAGAGCCCATGATTCTTAACAAATGGGAAAAACAAGGTATCTACAAAAAAATCCGTGAGCATTTTGCTGGAAGAAATAAATTTATACTTCATGATGGGCCCCCTTATGCTAATGGAAATATACATGTTGGCCATGCTGTTAATAAAATTCTTAAAGATATTATAGTAAAATCAAAAACTTTAAGTGGTTACGATGCTCCATATATTCCAACATGGGATTGCCACGGTTTGCCAATTGAGCTACAAGTTGAAAAAAAATATGGTAAAGCTGGACAAAAGATAGATGAAAATACTTTCAGAAAAGAATGTCGTAAATATGCAAAACAACAAGTAGAGTTACAAAAAAAAGATTTTAAAAGATTAGGTGTATTAGGAGACTGGGAAAACCCTTATCTGACAATGGACTTTGAATACGAAGCTAACATGATAAGAACTTTAGCTAAAATAATCTCAAACGGTCATCTAAGTAAAGGATTTAAGCCCGTACACTGGTGTACTGATTGTAGCTCAGCATTAGCTGAAGCTGAAGTTGAGTATATGGATAAAGTCTCACCAGCAATCGATGTAAAATTTAAAGTAAAAGACCATGATAAACTTGCTAAAGCGTTTGGATTAGAATCTCTAAAAAATGAAGCTTTTGCGGTGATATGGACTACCACCCCATGGACACTACCTGCTAACCAAGCTATTGCTGTACACGATAATCTTAATTATAGTCTAGTAGAAATTGATAACTTTTACATAATACTAGCTAGTGGCTTAATTGAGCAAACTTTAAAAAGGTACGCTACAGATAATGCTAAAATTATCGCAACAACTACTGGAGATAAGCTAACCGGTATATTTGTTGAACACCCTTTTTACAGCCGCCATGTTCCTATTTTACATGGTGATCATGTGACTGATACTGATGGTACTGGTATGGTTCATACAGCTCCTACTCATGGTGTAGAAGATTTCTCTATAGGTAAAGAACATAATCTGTCTATGGAATCCTTTGTAAAAGGCAATGGTTGTTATAGTGAAAATACTAAACTCTTTGCCGGTGAATTCATTTTCAAAGCTAATGATCGAATAGTAGAGCTTTTAGGTGAAAGAAAACGTTTAATGAATTTTGATAAAGTTAAACATAGCTATCCTCATTGCTGGCGTCATAAAACCCCTTTAATGTTTAGAGCTACCCCACAGTGGTTTATAAGCATGGAGAAACAGAATTTACGCAATAACGCGATGACTGCTATTAAAAACACACTGTGGATTCCTTCATGGGGTCAAAACCGTATAGAAGCTATGATGAAAGACAGACCTGACTGGTGCATCTCTCGTCAAAGAACTTGGGGAGTACCGCTACCACTGTTTATACATAAAGATACAGAAGAGCTACATCCAAATACAGCTGAAATTCTTGAGAAAGTAGCCAAAAAAATAGAAAAAGGTGGTATTGAAGCTTGGTTTAATGCTGATGATAGCGAATTCATATCAGAAACTAACGAATATAAATCTGTAAAAGATACTTTAGATGTTTGGTTTGACTCAGGATCATCCAGCATGTGTGTATTAGACAAAGACCCTCAATTAAGTTACCCTGCTGATCTATATTTAGAAGGGTCAGACCAACATCGTGGTTGGTTCCAAACCTCTCTACTTGTTGGATTATCTGCTAAAGGAGAAAAACCTTTCAAGGAAGTTTTAACTCATGGCTTTGTAGTTGATGAACATGGCCGTAAGATGTCTAAATCTTTAGGTAATGTCACATCTCCTCAAGATATCTATAATACTTTAGGAGCTGACATCTTGCGTTTATGGGTTGCTTCTAGTGACTATAAAAGTGAAATGGCTGTGTCAGACCAAATTCTTAAAAGAACAGCTGATACATACCGTAGATTGCGTAATACAGCAAGGTTTTTATTATCAAACCTAACTGGTTTTGATCCTAAGTCTGATATCATAGAATTTGACAAGTTAGTCAAACTTGACCAGTGGGCTATAGCAAAAACAAAAGAATTTCAGGATAAAGTAATTCAAGCTTATGAAAACTATCAAACTCATACTGTAGCGCAGCTAATACATCATTTTTGCTCAATTGAAATGGGTAGCTTTTATCTTGATATTATTAAAGATAGACAATACACGGCTAAAACTGATGGACATCCACGTAAGTCAGCACAAACTGCAATTTACCATATTGTGCATGCATTAGTTAGATGGATAGCTCCGATCTTATCATATACAGCTGATGAAATCTGGGAAGCTGCTCCAAAAACTACCGATCTACCAATACAGTTATGTGAATGGTATACAGAGTTAAAATCATTCTCGCCTACTGATGAATTAGATTTAGATTTCTGGGCAAAAATTCAAGAAGTTCGATCTGAAGTAAATAGAGTACTCGAGATAAAGAGAAATGAAGGTCTTATTGGAGCATCTTTGGAAGCAAAAATAACCCTTTATGCTGACAAACAAAACTATGAACTTCTAGCAAAAATTGAGGATGAACTAAGGTTTTTACTAATATCTTCTGAAGCTGAGTTAAAAAATCTTAGTGAAAAGTCTAGTATTGCCACTCAATCAAGTATACAAGGTTTATATATCGACATTCAAAAATTACAAGAACCAAAATGCGAAAGGTGTTGGCACCGTAGCTCTACAGTTGGCGAAAATCCTGAACATAAAGATATATGCAGTCGTTGCATAGAAAATATTACAATGGAATTAGGGGAGTCTCGCAAATATGCTTAGACCTAAACTTAAGTATTTTGGATTAGCTATTATAATCATAGCTCTTGATTTGTATACCAAATACTTAGCTAACATCAACTTAAATTTTGCTACTCCTGTTAAAGTAACAAGCTTTTTTAACTTAACTTTATTGTATAACCATGGAGCAGCATTTAGCTTTTTAAGTAATAGCCAAACCTCATGGCAACTAATTATGTTCTCGTCGATTTCATTGATAGCTGCAGTCATACTAATATACTTAATTATCAAACAACCAATACAAGGTAAATTAAATCTAATCTCTTTTTCATTAATACTTGGTGGTGCGTTAGGAAATTTTTATGACCGAGCTTTTAGAGGGTTTGTAATAGACTTCTTAGATTTTCATCTTGGTAACTACCACTGGCCTGCTTTTAATATTGCAGATTCAGCAATCACTTGTGGGGTCATATTGATAATCTTAAAGTCTTTTACTAAAAAACCTTAGTTTAAATTAAACATATTTTACAGACAAATTTTAGGCAATACGTTTGAGACATCTGACGCTTAGCTTAAAAATAAAAATTAGATTCAAACTAATAAGACTGTTGCAAGTTGAAATTAAACAGATGATAACAAGTAAATACTGATATAAAAGTATTCCTCGCTGAAACAGATTGTTCATAAAAAAGACGAACAAATTAGATTCCATGTGCATTAAGTATATTTTTTGTTTCGCAAAAATATTTAAATATACTTACATACATATTGTAAAAAATTTTGTTCGGAACCTAAATTTATCATACAACATATCTAAATTTGATAAACATATGTAAAAAAAGCAAGTTGAAATTATAGATTACTGGGAAAAACTTATGTAACATAGACGCCAGGAAGCTATTGTAACAGATAACTCTAAAACTTAAGGAAACGTTTATTTCATGAAAACCCTACATATAATGAATAGTCTTGATCTAAAAACTGAATTTACAGTCCATTTAAGTGGCCGATTAAAGTTGATGGAAAACTCTGATTTCATTATGTTACAACCCTCAGATTATGGTCCTAAAGAATATTTAGATGCTGACATATGGTGGTCAACTATTGAAAACATGCCTAAAATTAATTGTCTTGATGCTAAAAAATATGACAGAATTATATGGTATAGTCATGGTGGACTAATCTCTACAACAGATGGTTCCCATGAAAACTTAGATCGCACCATGATATATGGAGTAAACTATGGTAAATTACAAGCAAGTGGACGGTTCTTTAGTGCATTATTAGGTTACTTTGAAAACGTGAACGAACTTGTTCTTATGTGTTGTAATAGTGCAGGATATAACCATATACAAGAACCTGAAATCCAACAGATCATATCAAAAAGAGAGGCTAATTATAAAGATCTTGCTCGTAACATTCGTAACTTTAGACGTCAACTGGCTCTTAAAAAAGTAATTTCTCAGGAGCAGATAAAAAAATGTTATGAGCAAAAACTTCAAGAAATAAAGAAAAAAACAATGACAAAAATAAATGGTTCTTTTTTATATCTCTCCATGCATGAAAATGATATGGATAGATATTTCAAAATGGACTACCAAAAATTCTTTGCAGGACTTGCAAATGGACGGTTACGTGGCACTGCACTGGACAAAATTGTTTTTACCTTATCCGTTGATCATAACGACAGATGCATCTCTGTTTACGGAGCAGGATCAAGTTTAAAAGCATTGCAAATGCTATCATTTATCGAAGATGATAAATATCGATTCGCAACCACAACGGAGAGATTAAACCGATTCCAACTTTGTTATCCTAATTATCTGGATATGTCTTTGAACCCAAAACAACAAAATTTACTTGTCAATCGAGATAAACTAGAAGACAATGACAATCCACTTAAACCAAGATCTTATTTTTTCAAAAAGCGAACAGCCGATCATGGACTTGTCTTTTATGGCAGAAAAAATGAACCTATGTTCGATTATAATGCTTCTGATATTATTCAGTATGGTTCTAAAGGAGGGCAGAATTTTGGAAAATATACCATACCTAGAACGTTTCCAAATGAGTTACCCAATAAAAATTCCTATTACCAATACTTCATTCCAAACTAATATTAAGAATAAATTGATATAAGTAAACCTATTATTACCTAGCGATTTTTAATAGTTTCACACTTGCTTTAATCTAACTGCACTATCAAAACCTTATCACATATTGCCTTTAACCTTGAAATGAAATTAGTGCAAGTTAATAAAGTCATAAACTAACACAAGTAGTACATACTTTCGTCTTATATAATCCTTGCTTGATTTTCATACCCTTGCCACTTAATGGGTTATTTATTTTAGTAACTCACCTTGCTCTGTCAAGCTTGGGTAACCACCGCGGCCAGTGCCAAAAAAGAGATCTCCTATAGTAATATTATCACTACCGTCCCAAACAAAATCACCTTGATAGTGGTCTCCTTTTAAAGTCCTCCACTTTCTGAAAATACCTTGGAAACTACACTTAAAACTATCTCTATATGGGCTGTTTAGATCCCGAAAGTTATTATCATAACCTTGGCTACTTTGAAAAAGCGTTTCTAGAGACAAACTACTCTCAAACTTAAGCTTTTTATACGCGATCATGTCCACATTTATATCTATATTCATACTTCTGCTGGTACTACGATTATAATAACCAAGCTAAGTATGTACAAGTCAAGTCTCTAAAGATGTGCACAAACCACGCTCAAGGATTAAAATCCAAAATTTACTTAAAGCTAGTTTAAGAATTACAAACTTTTACTTTACAGTGTTTTTTTATAATCATTATAAAATTTACGAGCTAAGAAATTATTATCTCCGTAAACTATACTATATTTAGTTTGCTTAGCTCGAGAATTCTGTTCCATTAAGATACCAACATAATGAACATCAGGCATAGGCTTATTAACCTCTGCTATAATTGTAGCTACTGCTGGTAATTTTTCATCAACTACTATAGTGTATTCTTCATGCTTAAGGTAACTTACCAATTTATTATACCTGACATCAAAGTCTTCACCATCTAAGAGAATTACTTGATCCGGGTGATTTGCAACTAAAAATCGCATTCCCTCAACTGTATTTGTATATTTATCAAAACTAATTTCCTTAACATTTTGGTCTCTAGTTAGTCTATTATAATGATCTATATTATCTTGAATGTCTTCTCTAATTGTACAAGAACTAATAACTAAAGCGCCTACACCTATAAGAAATATTTTCTTTAACATTTATAAACCTATAAACACTCAATATATAACTATTATATCCAAAAGACATAGATTTATAAATTTATATCAACCCTAAAACAGGGATTAGACTTTATTTAAGATTTAAATATTCATACAATATAACAAACTTTCCAATAAATACAAAAAATGGTTAAAACAGCTAGCAGTAAACGCTGGGTACAAGAGCACAACTCAGATTACTATGTTATTCAGGCAAATAAACTAGGCTATCGTAGTAGAGCAAGCTTTAAAATAATTGAGATTCAAGAAAAATATAAAATATTTAAACAAAATATGTTTGTTATAGACCTAGGCGCTGCTCCAGGTGGTTGGTCTGAGCAGATAATCAAATATATTGGTTCTAATGGAAAACTTATCGCTCTTGACTTACTTGAAATGGCACCTATCCCAGGCGTGGATTTTATTCAAGGCGATTTCACAAGTGATGAAACTTATGAGAAGCTAAATAACCTAATTGGTCAAAACAAAATAGACTGTATAGTTTCTGATATGTCTCCAAATATAAGCGGCAATAAAACTTCTGATCAAGCTAAATCTATATTCTTATTAGAACTAGCTCTAGATTTTGCAATAAACAATCTTAAAAAAAGTGGTGGTTTCGTAGCTAAAATTTTTCAAGGTGAAGGGGCTGATACATATATAAAGCAAGTTAAAAACCACTTTACCAAAGTTACTCAATTTAAACCCAAATCGTCACGACCTAGATCCAGAGAGTTTTATATTATTGCTCTAGGATTTAAAGGTTAAATATTATGCTTTAAAAGCTCAAACATTCTCTTGGCTATTACTTCATGACCTTTTGTTGTAGGATGACAATAATCCCAACATAAAAATTTATCCGGGTCATTTACCAACTCTATATCATATTGAATATTGCCAAGAGAATCTGCTCCTCCATAACTATCTACGCAAATATCTGTAACATTTTCAAAACCATAATCAGTAGGATTATTAAAACAATCATTCAGTAAAGCATAAAAATCAAAGAGCTTTATATTTACTTTAGGGAATAAAAGTTGCAAATCATTTACACGACTTTTAAGCAGGTTATTTTGTAAATTAATATTTAGTTGCAAATATGATCTAAAAAACTTGCCAACCCAATTAGACAAATAGTCTTTATAAGCAGGTGCTTTAGTCACATCAGGAATATTCCAAACTATAATATTACTAGCGCCCATCTTAATAGTTTTTATAATTATTTTTTTAAGGTCTCTGGCAACTCTGAGTTTAGCCATAAGATTTATATAAGGTATTTCATTGTAAACGGTAAACATAAAATTATTAGCTCCGCCATTTATAATCACAAGATCATCTTTAGAAAATCTTCCCTCTTCATTTTCAAATCTTATTAACTGTTGTGAGACAGCAAAAGAATGGTACCTCAGTAAAGATGAAGGATTATTACCATGAGTTAAAGCACCGCCAATAGCATAACTTTTATGCTCAATAGTCTCTATATTTTGGTCTTTAGCGATATACTGAGCTAAATATTCTGTAGACACTATACCGTTAGAGAATCTACCTTGATAATACGGCTCCCCTGGTACATCTAGCGTTTTTATAATATTCCCCGCATCTAATAAACTATCACCAAATACAACTAAACGTTTAATCTGCATCATTAATCCTTAAATTCAAAAAAATTTGCCATCCAATGGCCTATAACTAAACTATTATCTCTTATTCTCAAACTTTCTAAAGCATGCTGAAATTCATTTTTTATCTCATCTTGATACTCTTTTATCAAAGCGTAATTATGTGTTTTTAACATCTCTGGATGAGCTTGTATACCAAATATTTGATTACTAATACAAAACATCTGGATCTGACAATAGTCACTAGTTCCAATAAGTTCAGCACCAGTTGGGAGCTCAACTATCATATCTTGATGATAAAACAATAAACTCAGATAATGATGAAATGGCTCCATCCACGATTTTTTAGTTAAAATTTTTACATTTTTTATTCCAACAGAGAAACCTTTAGTAGCTCGCTCAACTCTGCCTCCTAAAGCTTGTGCTAAAATCTGATGACCAAAGCAAACTCCTATTATTTTTTTACTACTATTATACAACTCAACTATAGTTGATTTAAGCTTAGATATCCATGGTAAGTTATCAAATGCAGTAGCTTTACTACCTGTTATTATAAAACCATCATATATATCATAATCTGATGGATAATCTTGCTCTGTCACATCAAAAATATCAAAATCCACAATCAATGACAGTTTAAAAAATAAATTTGCAAACATCTCTGGATAATTACCTCCAGCCATTTCACGTCGATGTTCTGGAATATGATCTGTTTGTAATATAGCTACCTTCATAAATCTTATTTTACAAGTGCTTCAAATAGTATTTTTTTAAATTTTTCTGTTATCTCAAAAGTATATGTGTGTGCTTTTAATCCTGAACGAGACCCTTTTATTTTTAGAAACTTACCTTCTTTAGATACTTCTTTTACATTTATCACATCTAGTTTTGTACTGTCTAAAATTTGTGTTTTTCTTTTCCAGTTTTCTCTATAACGTGTTATAGCTGATCTAAAGGATCCTGAAATCTTATTATCCAAGGCTTTTTTAACAAACTCGCTAGCACCTTCTGGTATCTCTTCTGCAAACTTTTTTAACTCATATAAAGTTCGTACATCTTCTATGATACCTTTTTGGGCTAATTTGCGAATATTTTCATCTGCATCAGATATTTTCAAGCGCATAGAAATCCAGCTTGCATCTCGTCCAAGTATTTTTGCTATATCAGCTTTTTTTAGTTTTTTAACTTCAATCAATTGTCTTAATGCGTCTGCTTCTTCAAATGGTGAAACGTTCTCACGTTGATCATTCTCTAGAAGTTGTAACAATAGTATACTTGCATCAGACTCTTCTTCCCTAACAATACATGGTATCGTACTACGCTCTGCTTGTATACTTGCTAGATACCTTCTTTCACCTGCAATTATATGGTGAGTACCATCAATATTTTTAGGTGTAACTATAATTGGTTGAATCACACCATTTTCTCTAATACTATCTGCTAAAGATTCTATGTTTTTAAATGTTTTACGCGGCTGGTTTTTATCTGGCTGTACAATACTAAGAGGTAGTTCAAAAAGTCTACCTACTTTGCTTGCTTGCTCACTTAATTCCTGTAGCTGCATAGCTCTTAGAATATCTTTTTTCTCTTGGCTTACTGGGTCATTAATTTTTTGGTTAATTTTACGATTAGCTAGAGATATTTTTTTAGCCATTTATACCCTCTCCAAAAAACTCTTCTACCTCTCTAGCAAGCTTTTTAACTTGAAGATGAACTTTACTGCCATTTGCATAGTCACCTATATACACACCTTCCGCTTCAGCTTCGATAAATTTAACACTTTGGGAAACAAAAGCTTCAAAAAAATGTCCATCTTCTTCAAAAAATTCTATTAAACTTTTTGACATATTCGATTGCATTTGTACTCTATTTGCAAAAAACTTATATGGTTTATTTGCTGTTAAAGCTAAATCTTTTGCTTCTACCAATCCAGATAGATCCATACCGCTTGGTGAACATGGAATCACAACTAAATCTGACAACAAAGCTGACTTTAATGCAGCTGTTTGGAAATTTGGAGGAGTATCAATAACTATAAAATCTACGGAGGATTTTAATTCTAGGACCTTTTCACGAACATTTTTCTCATCTAAGTTATAAACAAAATCATTGTTTTCATTGTTTTTTGTCATCCACATGTATGCATCTGGTTTATCTTTATCCATGTCTACTATGGCAACTTTAAAACCCAACTCTTTTAAACCACACGCTATATTGATTGCGGTAGTGGTTTTCCCAGAACCTCCTTTTTGCTGGAGTAAAGAAATTACTTTAGCTGCTTTCATCTAATCAAAACCTTAAACTATATAGCTTAGCTTATTAATAATTAAAAATACTTACAGAATTATAGTCTATATTTATTGACTATAAAACTAACTTTTATGATATTAACTATTGATAAGCATCTGCTTTTCTTATATTTTATAATGCAACTACAAAGCATAAATAAAACTCTTTTTTAGAAAAAAATTAGAAAAAGGTAAAAAATGGCAAAAAATTTAGTGGTCGTAGAATCACCAGCAAAAACTAAAACTATCAAAAAATACTTAGGAAAAGATTTTGATATCTTAGCCTCGTTTGGGCATGTAAGAGAGATCCCTTCTAAAGATACTTCGATAGATGTAAATGATAACTTCAAAATTAAATATGTTGTTAACGATAAAAGTAAAAAGCATATTGAAGCTATAAAAAAATCTGCTCAAGAAGCTGAAAATATATATCTTGCTACTGATCCAGATAGAGAAGGAGAAGCTATATCATGGCATGTTCAAGAAATCCTTAAAAACGCTAAACTCCTAAAAGGTAAGAATGTTTATAGAATTAGCTTTAATGAAATCACTAAAACAGCTGTATCTAATGCTATAGCTAACCCTAAAGAAATTTCTATGGATCTTGTGAATGCTCAAAAAGCTCGTCAAGCTTTAGATTTTCTAGTTGGTTTTAACCTATCTCCTTTACTATGGCGTAAGATTACAAGTGGGTTATCTGCTGGAAGAGTGCAAAGTCCCGCTTTACGCATGATAGTCGAACGTGAAATTGAGCGTGAAAACTTTATTAAAAAAGATTATTGGAGTCTTACTGCAGATACTTTTAAACAAAAGCAAATACTGGCAAACTTAATAGAGTTCAATGAAAATAAAATAGAGCAATTTAGTTTTACTGATGAAAAATCAGCGTTAGCAGCTAAAAAAACCATTTTAAAAGACGCTAACGGATATCTTATAGTTAATGAAATAATAGAAAAAACATTAAAAAGAAACCCATATCCGCCTTTTATAACTTCAACTCTACAGCAAGAAGCAGCTAAAAAATTAGGCTTTACAGCGAAAAAAACCATGTCTGTTGCACAAAAACTCTATGAAGGTATAGACCTGGGTGATGGTGAGTCAGTTGGTCTTATTTCATATATGAGAACTGATTCTACAAATTTATCTAACGATGCCTTAGATGACATAAGAAACTTCATAGAGTCAAAATATCAAAAAGGTATGCTACCAAGCAAACCTCGTGTGTTTAGCAAAAAATCCCAAAATGCTCAAGAAGCACATGAAGCTATAAGAGTAACAGCAGCAAGTAGAACACCAGAATCTATTAAAGAACATCTAACTTCAGATGAGTTTAAGTTATATAGTCTAATTTATAATAGAACGATAGCTTGCCAAATGAAGCATGCTACTTTAAATAGCACCTCTGTTGATTTAATTACAGAAAATAGCAAACACAAATTTAGAACTACTGGTACAGTTATAGTTGATGCTGGCTTTTTAAGCTTATATAACGTTGAGAAAGATGAGGATGACCAAGATGATCCTGAAAGCCAACAAACTTTACCAAAATTTGAAAAAGGTGAAAAGGTCAAACTTAACGATATTATAAGTAAAGCTCACTCAACGGAGCCCCCACCACGATTTACAGAAGCATCTTTAGTCAAGGCTCTTGAGAAATATGGTATTGGGCGACCTTCTACTTACGCTAGTATCATATCCACACTTCAGCAAAGAGATTATGTGGAGATTGAGAAAAAAAGGTTTATCCCCACAGATAAAGGCAGAGTTGTAAATAAGTTTTTAACAGAGTATTTTAAAAAATATGTAGAATACTCCTATACCGCCGGGCTTGAAGAAGAGCTAGATGAAATTGCTAATCATAAAAATGATTATTTGAGTGTTTTGAATAATTTCTGGCAACCTTTTATAGAAAGAATAAATAAAATCTCTGAAGAGGTATCTCGTAAAGATGTTGTTCAAGAAGTAATTGATGAAGACTGTCCAGAATGTGGCAGTAAACTATCATTACGTTTAGGTAAAAATGGTCGTTTTATTGGTTGTACAAATTATCCTAAATGTACCTACACAAGACAAATAGTCGGTGCAGGCGAAGAACCAAAAGAAAAAGAAGAACCTATTGTTATTGAAGATAGAAAATGCCCTAAATGTGACTCTGATCTACATATAAAACAAGGGCGTTATGGAAAGTTTATTGGTTGTTCTAACTATCCGACTTGTAAACATATGGAACCGCTTGAGAAGCCTAAAGATACTGGTGTAGTCTGCCCTAAATGTAATCAAAATCACATAGTTGAAAAGAAATCTCGTAAAGGAAAAGTGTTTTATGCTTGCTCAGGGTTTCCAAAATGTAAAAACGCATATTGGTATCCTCCGATTAAAGAGCCTTGTCCTAAATGCAATTCACCTATACTTTTGCATAAAACCACAAAGAAAGATGGTGAGCAAAAAGCATGCCCCAATACAGAATGTGATTATGCTGTTTCTCTAGATAAAAAATAATACCAAAAGGCTGTTGATTTAATAATAACCTATAAGAAAATAAGATAGCTAAGCTAACCGGTTACTGAACATAGTTGATCGAAGTCTAATATCTTTAGTATTCTCACAAACTAAAAATTCATTTCCACTCTGGAACTGATGCAAGCTGGAATCAGATGGATTAAACGCAAGCAAAAATATCTAAAAAGTAGTATACCATTTCGTCAGGCTTGTCAACGGAATCTACCAAAATAGCTTGGTTTTAAGCTATTTCAATTAGTACTGCTTTTATATCTAGGACTTATTACAAAATCAAATTAATTCAACAGCCTTCATTATTTGCTAAATCCACATAGGTGGAAAAATTAAAGGTAAAATAATTATACAAAATATACTAATAAAAACTGTTAATCTAGTAACGAGAAAAGCCAAGCTAAATGCTTCTGTATTTTGCTGTCCATTGGACTTAAATATTGATAAACAAAATCCAAATACAAAGACACAACCGAATAAACCCAAAGATGTTTTAAACATAGCGTTTAACATACCATCAACCATTCCAGCTGTTAACATCATTATAAAAATACAGTAATATGGATTTTCACATATCTCTATACGTTGTTTAAATAAGTTTTTAATAGCAGTAAAAATAACTACTATCGCCATTACAAATGCTAATATCCCCCACTGCGACCAAATTTCTAATAGTAAATTATGAGGATAACCAGCAGAATCATATTTTGTGATAGCTATATAATTCCATTGCCCTATCCCTGTAAAAGGATATTCAAGACCTATCTTAAAGGCTTCTATCCATACTGGTATACGCCCAGATGTGCCGTACCTAAAAATAGTAGAAACCTCCTGATTTGGAACTGCCATAATATAATTGATATATAAAAAATTAGTAATAATTGCTATAACTATACTTACAATAAAAATTTTCAATACTAGCTTAAACATCTTACGGTTATAAAACATAAGTAATGGAAATATAATTATGTACTCAGCCACGACTGTCCTAAAGGCATGATTAATAAGCACAAACCAAACCATCACTAAAGCTATTAAAGACCCTACTTTAAATATTGGTCTTAAGTTAATAAACCATGGCAGCAATAACAAAGGTATAAACCAACTAAAATAATTATCTAAAAAACGAGGATTCAGGCAGTTATATGTATATAATAAAACCTTCTGAATATTACCAGCTACTATTTGACCATAAACGGAAAAGTTAGACAAAAGCAAATGCAAAAATAAACTACCACCAAAAAATATTAGAGACAACAAAATTATCATGTAAAACCTTTTTACCACGGTAGTATTTTGGCTAACATAGTACGCAACAAATAGCACACAAATAAATTGTAAGAAAGTAACACTAACTCCCTTAAAAGCTATCGAAGGAGAGATAGCAAAAGATGATGAGATTAACCCAAATATAAAAAACAAGCATATCGAGGTTTGGACCAATTTACTAAAGCCTTTAAAATAGTTTATTAATCTAGCTAAAAGCTTTGTATTAAAGATTATTGCTATACTACAAATACATAAAGTATAGTAGAAAATAAGATATCTCACCTTAAACAAATAAAGGTTTTCTGAAAGAATATCATTTAAAAAAACCGTCTTTCCACCAGATGAGGTTTTAATTAAATTTAGGGTACTATAAGGCATAAAAGGCATCAGAAAAACTATAAATAAAGATATACATAAAAAATAGAATATTATATCTTGGTATGTTATCTTTTTAAGAAAATTTAGCATTAGGTAATATTTCTTTATTACTGGAATAAACAGTTTAACATAAATAAAAGTCACAAACTTCTATCTTTAAAAAAACTGTAATACCAATTCCAATTCAAAGTGCAGAAAATCATTGATATAGAAAAAAGGAAATTATTATACTTAAACTACAATAAGTCTTGAAAAAGAAGTATGAATATTATCCTATTATCACAGAAGCTTTAGCTAATTCTGAATTATCAGATTTATTTACTACTACCGCTTTCCAAGTACCTGCACATATTTTATCATCACTAAGCACACTTTGACTGTCAACAGTATAGTCTTCTGTTTCTTTAAATTTAGCAATAGGGAAAGATGTACTATAACAATCAGTATCTTTTGGAGCAAACCAAGTTAAATATACCGTGCCTTGAGGAGCTCCGTTCCAATTAGTAACCATACGAGCATCTATCTCATGAGTAGCCGGTTTATACTTAAGTGTTAAGGAAGCTGTAGGAGTATCATAAGCTACAGCTTCACCATCTTGGTCTGGATTCTCTAAAGTATCATCTGGATTTACTGACACAGCATCATCATGACTATAAAGCTTATCTATAAAAGAATTGTAAGTACTGCAACTCACCAAACCAATACTCACCAAACAAAATAACAATATTTTCTTCATCCCCACCTATCCACTATATGTTTTAAGTTTTAAGTTTTAAGTTTTAAGTTTAAATTTTACTTCTTATTTTAGTTTTATATTATATTACAACCACCATTCGATTAATAGACTTTACAAACTTTAAATTTTTCAAAATAATCATTTTGACATAAAAGAATTAGCTTTTGAAAAAAGATTATAAGGAAATATTTTTTAGAATGAAATAAATTAACTAATCGATAAGGTCTTTAATAATAAGTTTAACTTTTTATAAAGAAGTTACACAACACTAATTATATAGTAATAGAATCAGTAGCGATTACATGCTTGTCATAAACAACATTTGCTGTCCATGTACCTTTACAATACTTACCACCTTGCTTAGTTTGTACAGATGCCCAAGTTTTATCATTCTTCTCACCATATTTTGTGATAGGGAAACTAGTGTCATAACAATTAGTATCACTTGGAGCCTTCCATTGTAGCTTAACACTACCTTCTGGATTATTATTATAATTTGTAACTATTATTGCTACAATTTTATCTTGTGAGCTCTGTTTTAAGCTTACTTTTGCAGTAGGAGCTGTACTTGATGAGCTTACTTCTGGAGCTTTATCTTTATCTTGGTTAGCAGTAGCACTTGGACTATCTGACCCAAGTGTAGAACAACCTGCTAACGCCATAACTGATAGAGAAAAAACTCCCAACTTAATTACTTTTTTCATAATATTTCTCCTTTGAGTATTACACTTACAATTTACACATAACCAATCCAATTGTAACACTTATATTTAAAAAAAAAAATAGTTCTTTAAATAATTATACAGCTTACATTGCGGTTTTCGTTAACAAGTAAGTTATAAGTTTTACAAGCAATGTCACTAGCCATAAAATCAACGCTTTTACCAGACTTTGCTAGTTCATTTATAATTTCTATAGACGGTATCACCTGCTTATTACCTGTACCTAAAATTACAATCTCTGGATCAGCTTTAAGTATCAACTTTAAATGAGATTTCTTAATATCATTAATCGAAGTTATCTTTTCATCATACTCTATCATCTTATTAGCAGATAAAATCAGTGGATAGTTATATTCACCTATATTAAGTTTAAAAAAGCCATTTATATATTCTTTGAAAAAAATTGGGGCTGTAATTTTATCTTCTTGTAAACTCATCATAAATAAAACCTTGATGTATGCTAAGATAGATCTTATATAATATTGTAGCATATATTAATGTTTAAAAAAATTTTGAGGTAATTATGAATTCAATACTAGAACACTCTAGCTTACCAGATTTAGCTAATTTTAAAGAACCAGAAGTAAAACCAGCTATAGATACTGCTATAGAACAAGCTCAAACTAATCTAAAAAATACTTTGAAAGTTAAAAATATAAGTTGGGAAACTATTTTAAAGCTAGAAGAAGACGATGAAAAAATCACCCAAGTCTTTTCAACAATTTCTCATATGAATGCTGTATGTAATACTAAAGAATTACGAGAAAGCTATGAATATGCTGTAACCAAACTTACAAACTTTTATACAAAAGTAGGACAAAATAAAGAATTACTAAGCTTTTATCAGAAAGTACAAAATCAAGATTTAAATTCCGAGCAAGCACAAGCTGTACGTAAAGCTATTGTTGGTTTTGAAATGTCAGGCGTAAACCTTGAAGAAGCTAAAAGACAAAGACTACTAGAAATATCAGAAGAGTTAGCCCAACTAGCTAGCAAATTTGAAAATAATGTTTTAGATGCTACTATGGACTGGACTTACACTACCGATAATGACAACGACTTAAGTGGATTGCCAAAAAATACTATTCAAGCGGCTAAGGATAAAGCTAAACAAAAAAAATTAAACTCAAAATATGCTCTTGGCATAGATATCCCAACGTATTTAGCAGTAATGCAACAAGCTGATAAGAGAGATTTACGAGAAATATTCTATAAGGCATACTCGACAAAAGCCTCTAAAGAGGCTGATAATATTAGCTTTGATAATGATGAAACTATTGAAAAAATCCTAAAATTACGTATCGAAAAATCACAAATATTAGGTTTTAATAATTATGCTGAATATTCACTTTTTACAAAGATGGCTGAAACCCCAGAACAAGTTTTAGAACTTTTAAATAAACTTTTAGACAAATCAAAACTACAAGCAAAGAAAGAGTTAGAAGAGTTATGTACCTTCGCTAAAGAAAATGGTTTAAAAGATGAACTAAAACCTTGGGATACAGCATACTACGCTGAGAAACTTAAAAAAGCTAAATATGATTTCACAGCCGAAGAGCTAAGAGAATATTTCCCTCTGGAAAAAGCACAACTTGGTTTATTTAAAATCCTTAATTCCATATACGGTTTAGAGATAAAAGAAAATACTTCTTATAAAAAATACATTCCTGAACAACAAACTTTTGATTTTTTCAAAAATGAAAAATATATAGGTAGTATAATTTGTGACTTATTTGCTAGAGATAATAAACGTGGTGGTGCTTGGATGGATGGCTCTCGTACAGCGTTTATAAAACCTGACGGTAAAACACAAAATCCTGTTGCTTATGTAACTTGTAACTTTCTACCACCATCTAAACAAGGTGCTAACCTAACTCATAACGATGTTGTTACATTATTTCATGAATTTGGTCATGCTTTACATCATATTTTATCAAAAGTTAGTATTCCTTCAATATCTGGGACAAATGGTGTTGAATGGGATGCTGTAGAGCTTCCAAGCCAATTTATGGAAAACTTCTGTTGGTGTGAAGAAGGACTAAATTTAATCTCAGGCTCACGTGATGGTAAAAATCTCTCTAAAGAGCAAATAAGTAAACTCGTTGGAACAAGACATTTTCATTCAGCATTAATGATGGTTCGACAACTAGAGTTTGGTATTTTTGATATGAATATTCACTTTAAAAAACTAACTAGCGTAGATATGGTACAAGCAGAGCTAGATGCTGTTCGTAAAAAAATAGATCTACTTCCAGTGCCAAATTATAATAAATTCCAAAATAGTTTTTCACACATTTTTGCTGGTGGATATGCAGCTGGATACTATAGCTACAAATGGGCAGAAATCCTCTCTTCTGATGTTTTTTCCCGCTTTGAAAAAGAAGGTATTTTAAACGATAAAGTCGGACAAGAATTACTAGAGAATATTATTTCAAAAGGATCATCTCGTGATGCTATGGATAATTTTATGGCATTTATGGGTAGAAAACCTAGTGAAGAGGCATTACTAAGACATAGTGGAATTAACAATTAAGAAATTTAATCCTTAGTGTAGTGACCAATTCGCTGATCTGTCAAAACCTAAATTTACTATCAAAGACATCACAATGTGCTGTCACTACAAGTAACTACAAACATGAAAGAAACCACAAAAATTGGTAATAAAGCAGAATTAGAAGCCTGTAAATTTTTAAAGTCTCAAGGTCTGCAAATTTTAGTGCAAAATTTCAAAGTTTTGCCTTATGGTGAAATTGACATTATTGCATTAGACAAAAACACACTTATTTTTATTGAAGTCAAATATAGAAGCGCTACAACTTTTGCTAAAGCTGAAGAGATGATAACTTATTCTAAACGAAAAAAGCTTATAAACACTGCCAATATTTTTCTAAAGAGAAATTCAAAGTATGAAAATTATGAGTGCCGGTTTGATGTAATTACTATAAATAACAATGATGTCAATTGGATAAAAAATGCCTTTATAACTCAATAAAGATTCATAGGGCTGATTTAATTTGATATAAGCTTTTACTATGAACACTTCTAATTAATTATTGATGCTTTCAACTGCTCTAAATTACTTTAATAACTCAATACCACTTTAGAATGAGTTTTTTTACAAATATATTAAATAAAAATATTTAATATATTTGTAAATAATTAATATATGTTATAATTTAGTTATACTAATAAAAATATATACTGAAATTAAGTTATTTCACTTAAAAACCATTTCCTTCGGTGAAAATTAAATTTAACCAAAAGAGCTGTTTATAAGCACTTGTTTAACTTTTAAGTTGCAACAGTGTCTTATAACTCAAACCAAAAATAAGAATAAGGTATTAAAATGATAGAGTATAAGAAGTATTATGCTGAATATAAAAATTTAAATGTAATCGATATAGAACAAATAAAAAAAGAATTAGATGAAAACTTCAAAATAGAACCTGGTTATAAAGCTACATTTGCTATTGGAGATTTACATGGAAATGCATTAAAAGCAATTAGATTTCTCATTGAAATCGGTGTTATAGATTTGCAGCAGCATAACCTACAAAGTATATATGATAGTTTAAAGTCTGCTTATTACAGTAAAAACTACCTTACCTTTCAAACTCACCTAAATAAAATTCGATTTGATGCCAGTCGCATTAAACAAGTAAAATTAGTTTTTATTGGTGCTATTTTGGCTGATAGAGGAAATTCCGACTATATGACTCTGTTGGTTTTCGGAAAAATGAAAGAATCTAGAATCGATTATACGATATGTCTTTCAAATCATGATGAGAAGTTTATTGATTTACTAAAAGGGTGCATAAAGCCTCGTTCCATCCCTAAGTCTTATGATTTAGATTCAATACCTCAATCTGAACAATATGAAGATACATTCCTAGAGAATTATGCTACAGCTTACTTACCACATTTAAAAGTTATGGAATATGAAACTATAGGAGACAACGAAATAGTTTACTCTCATGCTCCCTGCAATTTTGAGGCAATTAGGAAAATTAAGTTTGCTCCAACAAATAAAAAACTAAGTGGTACGATAATTGGCATCAATAATTATTTCCAAGACTTTGTCATTAATAGTAATCAATCATTTACTAGCAAGTGGATAATGGTTACTCGTCTCCACAACTTCGTATGTTGTAGTCTAACGAATACTAAATTTGTTAACCCTAAAATTATAAACGTTTTTGGTCATATAGATGACAAAGACACCAACAACCAAAATCAGGTAAATTTATATTCAAATTTTGGCAAAGATAATGATCCTCCTACAGGTGACTTAAAAATATACTCTGTTTACAAATATCAAACCTCTGAAAATTTCACTAACTACGATTTCTCTAATGAGGAAATGAATGAGCTGTTTGAAGAACATCTTGAGCTTAGGGACAAAAGTATAGACTCTAGTAAAACCTCATTTAAAGCTGAAAGTAGTGACCAAAACTATGTTACTTGTAAAAAACGAAATAGCGCCAAAGATATTAGGGAAACTAAAGATACTAAAACAAATATTTTGAAAATATTAGAAGGATACTTAAAAACTAACCCTAATAATACCTCAAAGTCTCGAAATATATGGCTATATCTTAAAGGTAGAAACCATATAAATCGCCTAAAAAAGGTTTATGAAGAAATAGAAAGATCAACCAATATAAATGATATGCAAAGCATTTTGCAACAGCAAAAGGACATATTTGAATCTGCAATGTCATATTCCAAAACCAAAGTAAAAGGTAGCATTTCTGAGCGTTGGAATAAAAACGAATATAGCACGATAAAAAATATACCTAAAGATTTAAATAAATCGGAGTTTTACAAAACCATTAATAGTGCGCTTAATTATGTAAATACAAAGCTGCAGAAGGCCTCTGGTCCACGCTATAATTCATCTCAAGTTTCTTTTAATCATCTTGCTTCCCACCACTTTAATAGAAAAAGTAATTTTTTCACACCATTACACAACGTTTATAACACTTGTTACATAAACTCATCTTTACAGCTATTAGACCATATAAATGAATCTGCTGACAATATTTTCAATTTCCCATCTTTTTCTTCAAGAAAGAGTTTAAGTGCTTTAGTATCAGATTTTTGGTGTCCTGAAGACCAAACGTTAAATGAAAATTATTCACAGCAGGATGCGGCGGCATTTTTGCAGTGTCTAATAGAATCAAATAAGTATAGAGACTCATTGTTGCCTAGATTTCAAATTTCATACGAAGTGCAAAAAAAAATCACTAGCTGCTGGAAGCATGCAACTGCTCTACAATACTGTCGTAATGATGATTCAAACATGCTGGAGATAAGTCTTAATAAAGAGGAAATTCAGAAACAATATAACCCATCGTTAAAGAAACTAATAGAAAAAGCACAGCTAGAGGAATCACCTCTCGATAATCCCGTATGTTATGCTTGTATGAGCACAGCAGGTGATGATAATTATTCGATTGAGAACGAAAAAAAATATAGGTGTGCCAAGGGGGTTGAAATAAGGAAACTTGTCAGTACTAGTAGTTATTTGATTATTCACCTAAAGAGATTTGGGTATAATGAGAATACGGGGGCATACAAAATAAATGATAGTATCGACATAGAAAACGAGCTAACAATACAAAACCATAATCGTTATAAACTAGTAGCCTATATTATTCATGAAGGAAATCAACTTACAAGTGGACATTACTATTTAGTTTCACTTAAAAACTACCCTAACATGTATAAGATTAATGATGAAAAAGTAATAATCTTAAACGAAAATAAAGAAATAGGACTAAGAAAACACGCATATATAATGTTGTATAAAAAGATATGAGTTAAGAATCACACAGTAAGTCAGAATCTGACTATATTACATACAACTTAAAAGAACTTTAGCAAAGCTGTGAGCATGAATTTGCACTACTAAAATATAGTTTAAACAAACATTTCTTAATATATAGACATTTTGTCTAGTAAACCAATCAACCATCAAAAATCTCTACTACTTACCAAATTTACTAGATAGGTTGATATTTTAATTCCAAGCCTATTAATATAAACTAAAAGTGTGTCAAAAATTATAAAATTTGGTAGTAAATATGCCTATATCACAGAATCAATATCAAGAATTTATAAATGCACTCGATAATTATAGATTAATACGTTTTAATGGGCCTAATGCTACACGCGAACATAGAAGGTCTGATTTATTTAATACGGGAATAAGCCGAGATACCAAAAAAGATGCTTTTAATAATTTCATTCTTTTTACAGAAGGAAAAGACATTATTTTTCAACCGAACGAGATTCAGGCTTTGAGAGATGGGCGATTAGGTAAGATTATCCGTAACTTTTCTAAAACCCAAAATTTAACCGTACGTGAACTTCTCTCATCTAATCTCTTTAAAGAGTATCATAATAACCCTTATGACAAGCAACCTCTTTTAGCTAATAAAAAAGGATCTCTATATACCAACGATAATAACCAGAAAACTCTTGTTTTTTCTGCGCAAAGTTCATATTTATATGACCTATATGGATTATGTGAAGAAAACGACATTCCATTTCAAATACTTCATAGAAACGCTAAGGGTGAGGTAGACGTTTGGGTTAGAGATTATTTTTTTGAGAATAGTAGCACAATTTACCTTCGAAATAAGAATAGCGATTATGCTAAAGAAAGTAGCTTTAAAACAAACTTATACAATCCTAAAAAAATTGATTATCTTGCAGATATGCATAATGTAATACCTGGTATGAAAGATAATAACCTAAGATTTTTAGACACTCCTACCAACAATGGTATCCAAATAAAACCAACAAATAGAGCAGCAGAAGGAGGAAATATTTTTTGCGTAAATAACACCCTTGGTCAAAAATATGTTTTCTTAGGGGAGCAAATTATTTCGTTTGAAAGACAAATATCTGCAAATAAAAAAATAGATAAAACAGAAAATGAGATTATATTAAAATACAAGAAGATCTTTAAGACAAATAATATCGTCATACTACCCAATTTAGCTTATCATTTAGATTTACAAATGTCATTTATAGGTAAAGGTACTTTTTTAGTAAACTCTTATGATATAAATTGGTATAAGGAATTTAAACCAGGATTATTTTATTATTTAAAAACGCATTCAAGATCAAAACAATTGTTAAGTGACAAAGAGCGTAAAGTAGAAGAAATCATAAATATTCTACATAAAAATAATTTTAAAGCTGAGGAAGCATTTCTTACTATGAATTATAAGCCACATTGTGCTTCTGAAAACTGGACATTAGAAACCTGGAATGGAGACTATATAGAATCATCATTCGTCAATGGGTTTGATGTTTATAGCCCTAAAAAACAGACCTATTTATATGTAACTATGGACTCACCTCACGAAAATCATAAACTATATTTTTCAAAGTTGATCAAAAAATTTGGTATTGAGCCATATTTTGTCAATTATAATGGTAGAAACGCTCATAGAACCATGGAATATTTTGAAGAAGAGCATGGCGGAGTTAGATGTCAAACAAATTTTTTACCAGTTGAAGTAATTGAAAATCTGGAAGAATAAGGATTTTTGAAAACTAAGCTTAGTATATACAAATCTAAATTTTTATATAAAACTTTATAAATTCTGCCCAACTGTACACCTATCCTTATTATTCAAATCTTTGATGGTCTGAATATTTGAAAAGTTATTTTCTTGTAACAATCCTACTACTGCTTCTGCTTGAGAGAATCCATGTTCTAGATATATCCTCCCTTTTGGTACTAAAAATCTAGCAGCTTGAGTAACTATAATTTTTATATCAGCTAACCCCTCATCGCCAGCAAAAAGTGCTGATTTAGGTTCATAAGCTTTCACTTCATGATCAATATAACTATCAGCAAAATCAATATATGGTGGGTTTGAAACTATAATATCAAATTTTTCTAATCCTAAAGCTTGATACCAATTACTTTGCATAAATTTAACGTTAGCTATATTATTTACTACAGCATTTTTTTGAGCAATTTCTAAAGTCTCTTTAGAGAAGTCTACAGCAATTATTTGACTATTTGGTAATTCACTAGCCAGCGCCAAAGCTATTGCCCCTGTACCTGTACCTAAATCTAATATTTTCAATTTAACACGAAACTTATAGTCAAGAGATTCCAGATCAGTGTCCGGAATGACTGGTTTATTAATATCACTCAAAATCGCTTCAACTAAAACTTCGGTATCTGCTCTAGGGATAAGTGTATCTTTAGTTACAAATAATTTTTGTTTCCAAAAGTATTTATATCCTAATATATAAGCTAATGGCTCACCTTGGCTTAATCGTGAAATATTTTGCTCAATTTCTTTAGTTTGTTGATCACCTAAAGTTTGCTCTGGGTACATATACAAATAAGTCTTATTTACACCTAAGATTTCGCAAACTATAGCCTGAATGTCAAATTTAGCTGTAGCAGTATCACTAAATTTAAACTTCGTTAGATTTGTTTTTATTAGATTAGAAATTGTTAGATTACTACTCATCTGACATAGTAGCTAAAAGATCAGCTTGATGCTCTAAAACTAATGGTTGAACTATACTGTCTAAATAACCCTCCATGACTTCATCAAGTTTATACAATGTAAGGTTAATACGATGATCAGTAATCCTTCCTTGAGGGTAGTTATAAGTTCTAATTCTCTCTGACCTATCACCGCTACCAACTAGATTTCTGCGCGTATCTGACTGTTCTTTTTGTTGTTTATCTATCTCAGCTTGTAAAAGCTTAGATTTTAGCATCGACATAGCAGCTGCACGGTTTTTATGCTGTGAACGCTGATCCTGGCATTCAACAACAACACCTGTTGGAATATGTGTTATCCTAATCGCAGAATCAGTTTTGTTAACGTGCTGACCTCCTGCTCCTGATGCTCTAAAAGTATCAACTTTCAAATCCGCCGGGTTAATATCAATACCTTCAACCTCATCAACCTCTGGCATAACAGCTACAGTACATGCTGAAGTATGGATTCTACCTTGTGACTCAGTAGCTGGAACACGTTGCACTCTATGAGCCCCAGACTCAAATTTAAGCTGTGAGTACACACCTTCACCATTTATCTTTGTAATTATTTCTTTATAGCCACCATGCTCACCTTCACTAGCTGACACAACTTCTATTTTCCAGCCTTTTTGCTCAGCGTATTTAGAATACATCCTAAACAAATCTCCAGAAAATATAGAAGCCTCATCACCACCAGTACCTGCTCTTATTTCTAAAAATACGTTAGCATCATCATTAGGATCACGTGGCAACAGTAAGATCTGTAGGTCTTTCTCAAGCTCTATGATTTTAGTTTCAGCAAGTTTTAATTCCTCTTTTGCCATCTCAACCAAGTCTTGATCTTTCTCATTTAGCATCTCTTGAGCTGCTTGCTTATCTTCTTGTGCTTGAGAATATTCTTTAAAAGCATTAACAACTGGCTCTAAACTAGAGTATTCTTTTGATAAATCTCTAAATTTGTTTTGGTTGGAAATAACACCAGCATCACTAAGTAACGCTCTTACTTCCTCATGCCTTTCTACAAGGCTTTGTAATTTTGATTTTATAGAATCTTTCATTTATTTTTCCATGTTTAAACCAAACATTCGTTTCATACATACAAGACAATCTTTTCTACCTTCTTTTGATGCCTCTTTCATTCCCATAACTGGATAATGTAAAACTTTTTTCTTAATCTCATATGCAAATCTTTTTATTATCTCTTCAGCATCTTTACCATTTCTAATTTTAGATAAACTTCTTTCTAGTGACATATCAACCATATCATCAGCTTTATCAAAAAGTTCTTTAATTGCTGTATTAGATATAATAGCTTTTTCTTTTTCTAAATACTCCTCTAAAGATTTAACTATAATCTTATGAGCTCTTGTACTTTCAAGTTTACGCTTATCTTTACCTTCTTCCATGACTGCATGTATATCATCAACACAATAATATACGTTTTGTCCAATACTTCCGACAGTAGGATCTATAGCTCTAGGGATTGATATATCGACAAAAACTCTTGGTTTAAAATCTAAATATACTGGTGTAACAATATAGTCTTTCACAGTAACTGCAGCAATGGCTATATCAGCTTCTTTAAGCAACTCTGGCAACTGAGCTAAAGTATGTGCTGTAGCATTAGCAAAGGTTCTGGTGATCTTTTGTGCCTTGTCCAAACTTCTATTAGCAAGCATAATATGTTTTGGAGCTAAAGCTGTAACATGTCTAAATAAGAGTTCTCCTGTTTGACCAGCCCCTATAATCAAAACATTTTTGGTTGAAATACTATCTAGTTGTTTTTTAGCCAAAGAAATAGCTGAAAAAGCTACTGAAACTGGACAATGCCCAATTCTTGTTTCACTACGAACTTTTTTAGCTGTAGCAAAAACTTTTTGAAACACCCTATCTAACTCTTTGCCTAAAGCACGATTTTGTTTACTCTGCGTATAAGAGTCTTTAACCTGTCCTAATATTTGTGGCTCACCTAAAACCATTGATTCTAAGCCACAAGCAAGCTTCATTAGATGTCTTATAACTTCTGTACCTTGTCTTAGTTTAAAGTAATCTTTAAGAGCGTATTTTGAATCTCTGACATAATTTTGCCACCATACCAAAATAGCATCGACAACTATTAAATTAGATATTTCAAGATAAATTTCTGTACGATTACATGTTGATAAAATAACAGCGTAACAAACATCATCTATAGCAAGTATGGAGCTGTACAACTCTCTTACATCATACCCAGATAATGAAAACTCACTGCGTACTTCTATGGGAGATTTTTTATAATCAATCGCTAAAGATATTAATGCCATACTTATTTTTAAAATTTTCTAAAATAATTTAATCAATTGGAAAAACACTCCCTATTCTAACACAAAATACCTTGACATTATATGCTATTCTTTTTATTAGGGGCATTAAGGAACTAACAACAAGCTTGTTTTTATGATAAGATATTGTAAGTTTACTAATTTACAAGAAGTTAAACTAATGAAGATTAAAAATCTATCTAGAAAACAAGCTCAAGCTTTATACACTATTGCTGGCGTGATTATTGTTGCTATTATTTGTATTACGATATTTCAGTTTTATAATTCTGGGGATAACCAGAAAATGCTAGAAGCCTCTGAAAGTTACCAAAAAGCACTTATAACAAGCGAAAATCCAGACAACCCTATAGACACTAAAATAGCTAGTTTTGAAAGTGTAGTAAACATCTATCCAACTACGAGTTTTGGTATATTTGCAAGTTGGAATATAGCAAATATATATATTACATCAACTAAATTAAATCCTAAAAAAGAGATTAGCGCTACTGATTATAAAAAGGCTATTGACGCTCTACTAAAAAGTGCTAATGCTAACCCTAAAGACAGCTTAACAGATATTACAAAAACCAGATTAGCTAAACTTTACATAGAAACCAACCAATCAGATAAAGCTATAGAAACCCTTAATAGTTTAAAATATTTACAAAATAGTGCTTATCCTCTAATGTTATTAGGCCAAGCATATAAGCAAAAGGGTAATACAACAAAAGCTATTGAGATTTGGCAAAAAGCTACTCAAGACCCTAATACCACACCAGAGTTTAAACAAATAATCACTCAATTTATAAATAATTCAAACTAACTATGAATAGGTTATTAAATATTAACTACTTTATTATTCTTTTAATATTGACTATCTTAATTACTAGCTGCTCAAAAAGTAATGTACCACCACCCACACCTTTAGAAGAAAAGCCTCCTCAACAAACCCATATAAAAGTAAAATGGCAAACAAAAACAGGTAATGGCAATGGCGGAATGGGCAACTATGATCTTGCACCAACATATACTAACGAATCAATATTTGTCCCTAATGAAAATGGACTAGTATATGCTCTAAATATTAAAAATGGTGAAATAATTTGGCAAAAAGATATTGATATGAGCTTATCAGCTCAACCAAATGATATAGCCAACGCTATAATATTGGGCTCAATAAAAGGCGACTTAATCGCTCTTGATACAAAAGACGGTTCAACATTATGGCATACGCAAATGCCAAGTAGTCTATTATCTCAACCAACCATCTATGACAGTATTATATATACTTACACGCATGATGGTTCTGTGTCTGCATTTGATGCAAAAAATGGTGAAAAAAAGTGGAGTGCTCTTAATAATATTCCAGAAATCACCTTGCCAACCAACTCCTCTCCTATAGTTCTTAATAATACCGTTATGATTGGCTCGGCTTTTGGTACTGTTCTTGGTTTTACGACCGAAGAGGGGGATAGAACTATTAATATTCCTATTGCTATAGCTCATGGTTCTTCACCTGCAGACAAAATGGTCGATATAACTGCTAATCCTATGCTATATGATGACTACCTGATATTTGCCTCGTATCAAGGAGCAATAGTAGCTCTAGATAAAGATAATGGTAAAATGTTATGGGCAAAAAAATCTTCTGTAATTAATAACGTAGCTATTAATGATGGAATAATTTTTACCAGCCAAGATGACAGCTCACTAAAAGCTTTTGACATCCAAAATGGTGACACAGTATGGACCCAAGACATACTTAAATGGCGTAAAATCACTGGACCAGTGTATTACAAAGGCTTAATTGTTGTAGCAGATTACCAAGGATACCTACACTTCTTTAACTCTCTAAATGGTGAATATTTGGGTAGGTTTAAATTAACTCCTGAAAGTAAAATTTTTGACTATGGGATTTCTGGGCAGCTAATTCCAACCGAAGAAGGAATCATTATACAAGCTGAAGATGGAACTATATATTTAGTAGATGCATATAGCGATAAAGTTATATATGATAGTATACTTAGCGATTACAAAGTTGATAGAGGCACAGAGATCAAGCAAATTTATCCAGTAAAAACTAAAGAACTTACTGTTGGAAGTAATGGGATTGATAAAAATAAACCTCAAACAAAAGGTTTAAAAATTAACGTAATAATTGGTGATTTTAGCAGAAATAAGTAGGGGTAAATGTATAAAATAACAAAACCGTCTTTACTCATACTTATTTTGATGGTCTCATTAGGACCATTTGGTGATACTATCTACGCCCCTGTGTTGCCTGAGCTAAAAAAAATTCTTGCTACTGACTATTCACATGTGCAACTTACTATAACCTCATATTTACTAGGCTATTCTATTAGCCAAGTATTATATGGACCTTTATCTGATAGATATGGTCGTAAACCCTTAATCCTCACTGGAGCTATTTTTTTTATATTCAGCTCTATAATATGCATATTTGTTGATAGTGTAGAAAATTTAATCTATGCAAGGTTACTACAAGGCTTTGGGGCTGCTGCTGGTGGAGTAATAGCTACTGTTGCTGTAAAGGATGCTTTTGAACTAAAAGAGCAAGGATATATCTTTGCCATCATGAATATTGCTTTCGTTTTGGCACCTGCTGTTGGGGCAATATTAGGGGTATTCCTAACACCGGTACTAATCTTTTGGATACTCCTTGTAGCATCTAGTTTTTTATTTATAAACGTTGCTTTATTTTTCCCTG
Organism: Allofrancisella frigidaquae; assembly: GCF_012222825.1. Lineage (NCBI taxonomy): Bacteria > Pseudomonadati > Pseudomonadota > Gammaproteobacteria > Thiotrichales > Francisellaceae > Allofrancisella > Allofrancisella frigidaquae. Next base: position 1,358,274 of record NZ_CP038017.1, read on the forward strand.
AGACTATAAGAAAAAAAAATATAAATGCATTAAAACCAAAATATCTAATTGTAAACTATTTATCTCTCTTTAAAGATCATCAATTTTTTTTCGCAACATTTGTGTTAGGTATTAACATTAGTGTCATTTATGCTTGCTTAATAGAAGCTCCCGATATTTTTTTAAACATTCTTAAGCTTGATAAATTTAGCTTCTTATATTTACTTACATTAATAGTTGTAGCTGTGGTTTCTGGCTCACTTGTATGTGCTAAGATAAGCCGTATAATAGCTTACAAGTATTTAGTCAACTTCGGCATGCTTTGTACACTTATCTCTGGAATTTTATGTGTTTATGCATTTAGAGAACTAACTGACATAGAGCTTTCATTAGCTTTAACAGCGATACTGTCACTAACATTTACTGGAGTTTCTTTTAGTGTGCCACTACTGACTCCTATAGCTTTAGAAAACTTCTCTTCAACAGCTGGTGCAGCATCATCAATTATGGGATTTATGCAAATGGGAATAGCCTCCATAACTACAGCCATTATGAGTCAAATTGGCTTAGGAAGTGAGTTTGTTTTATCGTTTGCGTTCATAATATTACCCACTATTGGTCTTGCTATATTTTTACCTTATAGTTGTTATTTCTTAAAAAAATAATTACTATGTGTATTAGTTAATTTTAGAATATATATCTTATAATAAATATTATGCAAAACTATAATGCTAAATCTATAGAAGTGCTGACTGGTCTTGACCCCGTTAAAAAAAGACCAGGTATGTACACAAATACAGAAAACCCAAACCACCTTGTTCAAGAAATCGTGGATAATAGTATCGATGAGGTGCTTGCCGGTTTTGCGGATAATATCCAAGTGACTATCTATAGTGATAACAGTATCGAAGTTATTGACAATGGCCGTGGCATGCCTGTAGATATACATCCTGAACATAAAATATCAGGGGTTGAACTTATTATGACAAAACTTCATTCCGGTGGTAAATTTAATAATAAAAACTATACTCATTCGGGTGGCTTGCATGGTGTAGGTGTATCGGTAGTAAACGCTTTATCAAATCGCCTAGAAGCAGAAGTAAAAAGAGATGGTAAAATTTATAGCATCTTCTTTGAAGATGGTTTTAAGACAAAAGATCTAGAAGTTATAGGTTCTGTTGGTAAAAAAAATACTGGTACAAAAGTCAGATTTTGGCCTAATAAAAAGTATTTCGATGACACTAAGGTTAATTTAAAAGCACTAAAAAACCTACTTGAAGCCAAAGCTATACTTTGTAAGGGTCTTACTATTAAATACTCTAACGAGCAAAAAAAAGAAAATCATACTTGGCATTTCAATACAGGTTTAAAAGGTTACTTAGATCATAAGCTTGGTACGGATACCTTACCTTTAGAACCATTTTTTATAGATAATTTTTCAAATAGTGAGTCTTACATAGATGCTGTTTTTTGCTGGTGTGACTCTCCCATAGAATATATAAAAAATAGTTACGTAAACCTAATTCCAACTCCACAAGATGGTACTCACGTTGCAGGATTAAAAAATGGAATATACGATGCTATTAGAACTTATGTAGAAAAGAACTCTTTGGGTCTAAAAAATGTAAAAATAACTGCTAATGATTCTTTTGCTCAACTAAACTATGTAATATCTGTAAAAATTCCAAATCCTCAATTCTCTGGACAAACAAAAGAAAAACTGTCAAATAAAGATGTAACCTCTTTTGTAGCAACTACAGTGAGGGACATACTTACAATTTGGCTTAATCAACACCCCAATGAAGCTCGCGAGATAATCGAAAATATTAACAAAATAGCCCAAAAAAGAATTAATGCTGATAAAAAAACGACTCGTAAGCGCATTATGAATACTTCTATTCGTTTACCAGGCAAACTTACTGATTGTATTAGCTCAGATATAAACTCCACAGAACTTTTTATAGTTGAAGGAGATTCAGCGGGAGGATCAGCAAAGCAAGCTCGTGATAAAAATTTTCAAGCTGTAATGCCTCTTAAAGGGAAAATCCTAAATAGCTGGGAACTAGATGCTGATTCAATTATGAACTCTCAAGAAGTCCATAATATAGCTACAGCTATTGGTGTTGATCCTGACAGTGATGATATTTCTGGGCTAAGATACAATAAAGTTTGTATCCTTGCTGATGCTGATTCTGATGGTTTACATATTGCTACTTTATTATGTGCTATGTTTCTAAAACATTTTAGAAAGCTCATAGAAAATGGTCATATATACATTGCTCAACCGCCTCTATTTAGGATAGATATTGGTAAAAATACTTTTTATGCCTTAGATGAGCTTGAAAGAGACTCCATACTTTCTCAGCATGCTAAAACTAACAATAAAGTAAATATAATGCGTTTTAAAGGTCTAGGAGAGATGAACCCTACTCAGTTAAGGGAATCAACAATGGATATATCTTCAAGAAGACTAATACAACTTACAATTTCAGATACACACAAAGATAGTGAGACCCTAGACATGCTTTTAGCAAAAAAAAGAGCCAAAGACCGCCGTGACTGGCTAGAAAGTTATGGTGATAAAGCTATTATTGAATAAAAGGAAAAAAATATGAAAACTTTATGGAAACTTTTAAACGAAAAATTAACTATCATCATCATAACTTTGCTAGGTATTTTATGTATAGTCAATTCAACCATCAGTAAATATCAAAAATCCCAAGTCATTCAGGGACTGATTAATACTGTTGAGTGGCAGTTTGGCTCTTTTGACAGTACCATAGGTTACATTGAAACATATACGCAAAAAACAAAAGACTGTAAAAATAATGATCAAAAAACTTGCGATGATGCAGAAATAAATAATTACAAACAGTTTGCAATGTCTGATTTTAACTATTCTGTTAGAAGCTTAGAAAATACTATAGTTAAATATAAGCAACTATATGAACTACTAGGAAAGAAACAGGAATTCCATTTTCTTACAAATCAATATGATAAAAATAAAGCTGTTACAACACAAATATCTGACTACAAAGATTTGGTAAAGAATCTAGATCTCATAAAAGAAATTAGTAAACAAAACTCTGACACAATTGCTAACCTTTATCAAAATGCTATGGAATATTATTATTCTAACTTGTAAAACTGTTAGCATTTAAAATAGTACATTTAAAAAACTACTTTGCTCCAATCAAAACATCTACCAGGATCGGTTTTTCGTTGTGGCGCTATCTCTTGGTGTCCTACTATATCCTTCAAAGTTGGATAGCTTTCTTTCAAATCTTTCAATAAAAGATTTAAAGAGATGTATTGTTCTGTTGTGTATGCTGACTTATCCGTACCTTGTAGCTCTATACCTATAGAAAAATCATTACAATTTTCTCTACCATTATAACTACTAACTCCTGCATGCCAAGCTCTATCATCTACAGCAACAAACTGAAAAATTTCACCATCTCGCTTGATATAAAAATGCGCAGAAACTTTTATATCTCTAAGACTTTCAAAACTAACATCTATACTACAGTCTAAAATATTTGTAAATAGTTTCTCAACGTTGGAATTATTGTACTGACCTTCTGGCAAACTTATACAATGCACAACTACCAAATCAACTTCAACGTTAGTTGGACGTTGGTTAAAATTTTCACTTAAAATTTGTGTTGCTTTTGAATACCAACCTTGTTCAAACATCTTAGGCTTTATTTATAACATATGGTAATATTACAACTCTATCAGTTAACCGAATGATTTTAAATAAACAGCATGAAATATTTAGATTTAAAACTTATAAAACTTACTGGATTATACGGAATTCTTACTTTAGTATTAGCTACCTTAAGTTATAATTTTCTTGATATAAAAATCGTTAATCTAATACACACCAAAGATTTTTTTGGAGCAGGAATCAGTAGTGTTGCAACTATGTTTTCAAAAATATTCTCTACAAAGGTATGGACGGTTATAGCTATTTCAGCAACGATACTTTGTATCTTTAAATACATAAAATCAAAAGAACCTTCTATTAAAATTTACACCCTCTCTCTTTCATTAATACTAGCTAGCATTGTAGCCAGCATTGTAAAGATTATACTAGCAAGATACAGACCAGAAATGCTTATTTTAGATAATAACTATGGCTTTCACTTTTTTTCTTTAAAGAAAATGTTCAACTCAATGCCATCAGGACACACAACATTATCATTTGCTGGACTTTTAGCGTTTGCCAATTTTTTTAATAAGAAATATATTACTGCTGTAGCTATATTGCTAGCTTGTTTTGTAGCTATTAGTAGAGTGATAATATTAGATCACTATATATCTGATGTTCTTATAGCTGCATATATAGGTGTATTTTCATACTTATGGGCAAAAACTTTTGTAGAAGCTCAGGCAAATTATAAAAGTGATTTTTAAGTTGTTTAAACAGACCTTGCTTTTCAAACATCTGAATTATATCGACTACTTGATCTAATATGGATGATCTGTTGCAAACTGTCATTAGACGGGTGGTAACTGGTAACCAGGATTTACACAATCATTTGGAAAGAGCCCACATAAATTGCTTTGGCTTATAATATTAACTAGTCAATAACGTTACCATGTTGATTGATAGTAATACTATAATCTTTATCTATAGCACTTCTGATTGCATTCTTGAAAGAATAGTAATAATTTACATTTATGCTTTCTGCTAATTCCTTTACAGCAGTAATATTTTTATCAGCTAGTTTCAATAAATCTTCATAATTAGAAGTTTTTTTATTAAGGAGAAAACCAGTAAAAAATTTGTTAAGTACATTAGCAGTATCTAAATCAATTTGGTGATCTTCTTGTAAAAAGGCCAATTTCGTTAATATTCTATCAATAGCTTCTTTTTTTTCTTTATAATCTAAAAAACCCAGCTCTGAAAATAAGATAAATTGCTCTTCAAGGCACTCATAATCTTCATATGTTAAATTTTTAGATAAATTAGGGTACCCTTTAAAAACATTTTTCTGGCCAAATACTACTCCTTTATCTTTGTTAAAGGTATCAAAATAATATTTTGCGTTGACATCTCCTGCAGATCTAAAGCGTTGTTTATCCGAGAGTCTTCCAGCCTGTCCAGTAAAACCCTTTACTGTAAACTCCTTAGAGTAATGTCTTTTAATTTGATTTCTAAGGTTATCAATTAAACTGCCTTTTACTGAATTTTTCACTTCAGTTCTCAATATGTTTGAGCTCAGACTGAAATTTCTTCCATAATAACAACTATCAGCACTAAAACAAACTATACACTCTATATTTACATTCGATACTCCAATTGAATTAAGAAACTTTCCTATAATTTCTCCAACATAGTTTACACTAATATAGTAACATTCCTTATTTGTCGAGGCATCTTTATATAAGTAGATATTATCTACTGGAGAACCATGCGCGTGTATACTAATCTTTTTGATGTTTTTACATTGACTCAAAACTCTAGGGTTCATTATATATGCAATTTGAGCACTATTTTCTACTTCAATATATTTAGTATCATTACTATAATAATAATCCCCTTCATCAATTTTTTCACTTATTACTATAGCTAATTCTTCATATCTCTTATCCAAAACATATGTTTTTGAAATTGTGGAACAATTTAGGCATTGATTATTTTGATTCAATGTACCATATGAATAACACAGACTACATATTCCCATCTCCATCCCTCAAGATCCTTTTACTAAAAAAAAATAATATCACAACGAGTTAAATTCTGATAATTATTTCATGATTATGTGCAGCGTACATAATCTTTAAAATAAGTCAGAGCTTTACGATAAGTCTCTTGCTTAAAGTAAACAACATGATTTATAGGATACCAGTAGCTAACCCAGCGCCAGTTATCAAATTCTGGTGATTTATTAGCTTCTAAATCTATATTATCTTCCGAAGATTTGAGTCTTAGCAAAAACCATTTTTGTTTTTGCCCTATACAAATAGGCTCCTTATTTCTGATTAAAGCTTCTGGTATGTCATATTTGTACCAATCCCTAGTCGAGGCTAAAACCTCGACATCATGAGGACGTAACCCCACCTCTTCATGCAATTCACGATACATAGCTTGTAGTGGCGTTTCTCCTGAGACTACTCCACCTTGAGGAAACTGCCAAGATGTTCGGTTACGACGTTGCCCCCAAAATACTCTGTTTTGCTTATTGAGCAATACAACAGCAACGTTTGCTCGATATCCATTTTTATCTATCATTATATAAAAAAATTTCTTTTACCTAACCTATATTCTAAACTAAAATTATAAAGATTAATATTTTTCTACAGTATTAAGTAAATATTAAATACAAACTGGCAAAAGATTTGTTTTACATTTAAAAGAAACTTTTATTTTAACCCTAACTCTTTTAGCCTTTCGTTCAAAAAATCGCCTGCTTGAGGGTACTTTTGTGATAAGTAAACATCTGATTTAGGATGTATGAAACAAGGTGTAGAAATCCTATCAACGTTTTCAGCTTCACCCTCTGGTTTTACTACTCTATGTTTAGTCGCAATATACTCTCCATTTGTCATTTCTTGGAGCATATCACCTATATTTACTATTATAGACTCACTATCACATGGTACATCGTACCATTGGTTATTAGTTGGTGACAAAACTTGTAAACCGGGTGAAGATGCTATTGGCAATAATGTTATAAGGTTTATATCTTCATGAGCTGCAGCCCTTATAGCACCTGGATCTTCATTCCCCTGTATTGCTGGATAATGTAATATTCTCAACAAAGTACCAGATTCAGAAATAGTATCTCGAAGCCTCATAGGTAACTTATCAGCTACTTTAGGATCCATATAGTCATCGATCCACTGTAATAAAGTCTTACCAAGCTCTAGCATCTGATAAAACATTTTTTTAGCAGCGTCACTTACCTCACTAGGGTATCTCCCCCATGGAAAATACAAATGGTAAAAGTGTTTTATATCTTTAACCTTTTCACCCTTAGCTATTTCTGATACATCTTTTGGAAAATAACCATCCTGCTTCTCAATGTCAAATTTATATATTTGAGCTTTATCAGACTTTAAAAAATCTTCCCACTCCTTATAAACTGTTTGAATTAAACTCCAATCTATAGGATGAGTTTTTAATACAGCGAAACCAGTTTCTTTCAGAGACCTAGTAAAATCCTTAGCAGCACCATCAGCGTAATAGTCAACACTCAAAATATTCACTTAAAGCTCCATTTTATCTTTAAAATTATACAGCCAATTAAAGTAGCATCAGCAAGCCTTTAGGTTTTTGGCAAAAACTTGCTTAATAGAGTAAGTCTAGTACAATTCTAACAAGTTATCATTATAAAATTATTAAAATTTTTTTTTATAAGATCACCCCTACTAACCTCTAGGATGGTGTTTCTGGTAAATTTGTTTAAGCCTATTCTGTGAAATATGCGTATATATTGTTGTAGTAGAAACATTACTATGCCCTAGTAATAACTGTACAGATCTTAAGTCAGCTCCATGATTAAGCAAATGAGTAGCAAAAGCATGTCTTAAGGTATGTGGAGATATATCTGTATCTATCCCCGCTGTTAAAGCATAATGTTTTATACGATGCCAAAATGATTGGCGAGTAATCCGCCTAAAATGCTTACTTACAAAAACTGCCTTTTCTTTGAACGTTTTTATTAGATTTGGTCTTACTTCATTAAAATATTTTTGTAAATACTCTAGAGCATATTCGCCTATTGGAACTATACGTTCCTTTGAGCCTTTACCTAAAACTTGTATAACTCCCATGCTTAAGTCTAAATCATTAATATTTAAACCCACCAACTCACTTACACGCAATCCTGTAGCATACATTAACTCTAACATTGCTTTATCACGTATACCAACATCTTCACATAAATCAGGTTCTTGTAGTAGTTTTTCAACATCTAACTCCGTCATATCTTTAGGTAAATTTTTTGCTAGCTTTGGTAACTCGAGCTTAGATATTGGATTAAGCGTAATCTGACCTATTGAAAAAAGCCAATTATAAAACTTACGTAAAGTAGAAATCATCCTGGCGTTAGAACGAGCACTATAGCCTTTTTTTGACCTATAAGATATAAAAGCATATACCTGCTCAAAGCTAAGGTTTGTAATGTCCAATTTTGAAAAATAATTCTGTAAGAATTTAAGATCTGTACGATAAGAAGAGATAGTATTTTGACTTAAACCATGCTCAAGCCATAAGTTATCTAAAAAAGCATCTATATTAGCAGACACTTTTATCAGCCCTGAATATAAATAATTATACTTTTTCCTTAATTCTAGCAGCTTTACCAGTGAGGTTTCTCATGTAGTATAGTTTAGCTCTACGTACATCAGCTTTCTTCTCAACTACTATGCTATCTATAAGAGGAGAATGCGTTTGGAACGTTCTCTCAACACCCATACCTGAAGACATTTTTCTTACTGTAAAAGCTGAATGAAGACCTCTGTTTCTCTTTTTTAAAACAAAACCTTTAAATGCTTGAATTCTTTGCTTATCACCTTCTTTAATCCATAGATTAACTGTTACTGAATCTCCAGGATTGATCTCAGGAAGGTCCGTTCTTATTTGCGATTTTTCTACTAGCTCAACAAATTTATTTTTCATCTTTTACCCCTTGTGTGCTTACCTTATCTTTTTGGTACTGTTCTAATACATGTTTATCTTTATCAGATAGGCATAGGCACTGTATTAAATCTTTACGACGCTCATAAGTTCTAATCAACTTTTGCTTACGTCTCCATCTTGCTATTTCTAAATGATTACCAGATAACAATATATCCGGGACAGCTTCACCATTAGGTAAAACTGCTGGCTTTGTATAATGTGGGTAATCCAATAAACCATCATAAAATGAATCTTCTACAACAGAATCTTTATTGCCCAACACATTAGGCAGTAGCCTAATTAAACTATCCATAATCAACATAGCTGGAATTTCACCACCACTTAACACAAAATCACCAACAGAGATTTCCTCGTCAACATGTTCTTGGATTAAGCGTTCATCAACTCCCTCATATCTACCACAAAGTAATATTAAAGAATCATTATTTAAAAGCTCTAGAGCCTTACTATGATCAAAAATACTACCCTGCGGCGACAAGTATACTACTTTTGTATCATAACCTAAAGTTTTTTTTGCTCTCAAAATAGCATCTGCTAATGGTTGGTATTTCATAACCATACCAGCTCCGCCACCAAAACTAGTATCATCTACGGTTGCATGCTTGTCGGTAGTGTAGTCACGAGGGTTAAAATATTTTATTTCTGCTTTTTCTGTTTTAAATGCTCTAGAAGTTATACCAAAATCACTTAATGCCTTAAACATTTCTGGAAAGATTGAAACTATTCCAAATTTCATAATTAAAAATCGTATTCCCAATCAACGACTATTTTCTTTAGATTAATTTCTTCTTTAACAATATATTGCTTAACATAAGGAATTAAATACTCATGCTCCCCATCATGGCAAACTAAAACCTCATTTGCTCCTGTTTCAATAATATCTATAACCTTACCAAAGGGTTCTCCATGATGATTACTAACTTTACAACCAATTAAGTCTTTGAAATAAGCTTCATCCTCTAGCAATACTGGTAATGCTTCTACAGGTACACCTATTAATGCATTAACGTATTTTTTTGCAACACTTGCATCATTCACGTTAGCTAATTTCAGGTAAATCTTATCAGCTCGGCGGTATACACTTTCGCCCTTTAGCAATTGCCAGGAGTCAGCTCCTGCAAGCCGTATATACCAATCACCATAACCTAATAAAACTTCTATTGGATTTGCCAAAGTGTATAAGTTAAGTTCGCCGTCAAGCTTGTAAGTAGAACCCACTTTAGCTATTTCAACGAAATCTTCTGACATAAAATATAGATCTTATGAAAAAATTAAGCAGATTTCTTAGCTTCTTTAATTAAAGAAGCTACTCTTTCTGAAGGTTGAGCTCCTTTTGAAATCCATTCATCAGCTTTTGCAACATCTAGCTTTAATCTTTCTTCACCACCTTTAGCGATTGGATTGAAAAAGCCAAGTTTTTCGATAAATTTGCCGTCTCTAGGGCTTTTTTTATCTGCAACTACTATTTTATAGAAAGGACGCTTTTTAGCTCCACCACGAGCCATACGAATTACTACCATTTATTATTTCTCCAGTTTTTAAATTTTTAAAACTATAAACTACCAAAGCTCTGATTTATGCTATCATTTACCTTTGGTACAAATTTTATACAAATTTTAATAGCACTACTTTAAAGTTTCTTAACTAAAAAGTCAATAGTTGACATAATATAAACATTAGATATAATACAATTTGTCGCTGTATTTAACAAACAACTTGCTTGCGACATAAAACAATAAGCTAAAGCGTTTCTATTAAATAAATTATTCCCAAATTATTTTCTAGAAGCCTTTTAGCACAATCTAAAAGGAACAAAAAATGTCAAAAAACTACCTTTTTACATCTGAATCAGTCTCAGAAGGACACCCAGATAAACTAGCTGACCAAATATCTGATGCCATACTAGATGAAATATTAAAACAAGATAAAAATGCTCGTGTTGCATGTGAAACTCTTGTAAAAACTGGAATGGCTTTAGTAGCTGGTGAGATTACAACCTCAGCATGGGTTGATATTGAGGAACTAGTAAGAAACGTAATTACAGAAACAGGTTACGATAATGCTAATAAAGGCATCGATGGTAGAACTTGTTCAGTTATAAACGCTATTGGAAAACAATCAAGTGATATAGCGCAGGGTGTTGATCGCGGCTCACCAGAAGATTTAGGAGCAGGTGACCAAGGTTTAATGTTTGGATTTGCGACTAACGAGACCCCCACCTTGATGCCTTCTGCAATTTATTACTCACATCTATTAATGAAAAAACAAGCTAAGCTTAGAAAGACAAATAAACTAAGTTGGTTACGACCAGATGCCAAAGCTCAAGTTACTTTAGCATATGAAAATGATAAACCAAAGTTTATTGATACTATTGTACTTTCGACTCAACATGATGAGACAATTTCTCAGAAAGACTTACATGATGCAGTAATAGAAGAAATCATAAAAGATGTAATTCCTAAAAACTTAATAACAAAAAACACAAAATACTATATAAATCCTACTGGAGTGTTTTTGATAGGTGGACCACAAGGAGATTGTGGCTTAACAGGTAGAAAAATCATAGTCGATACTTACGGTGGCGCTGCACACCATGGTGGAGGAGCTTTTTCTGGTAAAGATCCTTCCAAGGTTGACCGTTCTGGTGCATATATGGGAAGATATATCGCCAAAAATATCGTAGCTGCCGGCTTAGCTGATAAATGCGAGGTACAAGTTGCTTATGCAATAGGTGTAGCAAGCCCCGTATCACTTATGGTAAATACATTTGGTACAGGTAGAATAGCTGATTCAAAAATAGAGCAACTTATTGTCAAAACTTTTGATTTAAGAGTTGGTAAAATTATTGAAAATCTAGATTTATTAAGGCCCATTTATAGAAAAACTTCCAACTATGGTCACTTTGGTAGAGAATTACCAGAATTCAGCTGGGAAAAAATTGATAAAGCAGAAGCTCTTAGAACTGCCAACTAAACTCTTAATATACTCTATCGATTTAATAACAATTTATAAAAATAAGTTAACTGAGAAAAATCTAAAGCCTAGAGCTCAAATTATTAGAAGGTGTAAAACTTTATGAGCCGAACTACACTAATGTACTAGCTTTGTATTTCTTTTTAGCCTCAACAAACTCAATTTTAAGATCTTTATATCTTGATTTTATAGCTTGAATGTCAGCTTTAGACAAGACGTTATCTCTTTTAGCTTTAAGATACTCTTGTTTTGCACCATACATACTTTTAACATTAGCAACAAATTTAGTATATTTTTCTTCTATACCAAGTTGTGAAGCGTTATTTTTCCTTTTTAAAGTTTCTTCTAACTTAACTTTTGCTTTTGCTATTTCAACCAAATGTTTAGGAGTTTTCTTAAGGTCATAACACCAACCTATCTTAGCTAAACCCGCAATAAACCATTTTGAAGGGTCAAAGTCAAAAAATCTAATACCATTCCTATAATCACCAGCAAAAGCATGATGATAGTTGTGATAACCCTCTCCACCAGTAACTATAGCCGTTATAAAACTATCTCTAGCTGTATTTTTTGTTGAGTATGGTCTTCTACCGATAGTATGAGCCAAAGAGTTAATACAAAAAGTTGCATGATGAACTAACACAACTCTAAGAAACCCGCCCATCAGCACACTTGCTAAAATTCTACCCGTAAACACCCCGTATAGCACAGGTAGACCAAAACAAGCTAATATAGCAAGTATTGTATAATGCTTATGTTGGAACACTAAAGCCTTATCTTTCATTAAATCATTAACGCCTTTTATTTCCTGGACGTCATGCGTGTTATATCTCAGCAACCATCCAAAATGGCTATACCAAAAGCCCCTAGTAGCTGCATACGGATCTTTCACTGGATCATCAACGTCTTTATGATGCTTTCTATGATCTGACGCCCACTGTAGTACACTGTTTTGTAACGCTGCTGTACCAAATATCAGTAAAAAATAACTAACAAACTTATTAGCTTTATATGTTTTATGTGACCACAATCTATGGTAACCCATAGTTATACTAACGCCTGTCAAACAGTAGAAAACTATAAGACAAACATAATCAGATGTCTGAAAACCATATGTAAAGCCATACCATGGTACCGCTATTATGGTAAATAAAGGAATTATTAGTAGTCCAAAGACACTTTTCCAAACTATGCTTCCTTCTTTTTCGAAAGTTTGATCTATTGTATTATTCATTCAAAACCTTAATTTTCTTTGATAAATTCACGAAAAAATTTAAACTTTAATCTTTTCAATATAGATAATACCACATAAGATAACTTTATAACAGAGCTTTAATATATATCAAATTACTGCTCGTGCTTTTACATTAATTTCGAGGTTATCATCCTTAAAACCTTGATTATACCTATACGCCCCTGCAAGAGCTATCATTGCACCATTATCTGTACAGTACTTCATTGGTGGAAAAAATATCTGATAATTTTTCTTTTGGCTTAGATTATTTAATTTATTACGTAAAAACTTATTTGCACTTACACCACCAGACACTACCAACCTTTTGTTTTTTGTTGCAGCTAGTGCCTTATCACATTTAGCTACTAAAACTTCTATAGCTGCCTCTTGAAAAGCATAGCAAAGGTTAGCTTTATTTTCTTGGGTTTGCTCTAACTCATTATACCACGTGTTTAAAACAGCTGTTTTTAAACCACTAAAACTAAAATCCAAATTAGTTTTATTTTTCATTGGTCTTGGTAAAGTATACCTATTCTTATCAGAAGCTTTTTCAGCAAGATTAGCAACTTCAACCCCTCCGGGGTAGGACATTCCTAACAACTTTGCTGTTTTATCAAAAGCCTCACCAACAGCATCATCTATAGACTCCCCTAATAACTGGTAATCACCAAATTTCCTAACCTCGAAAAGTTGAGTATGCCCTCCTGAAACTAGTAAAGCTATAAAAGGGTATTCTATACTGCTGTTATCATCTAATAATGGTGAAAGTAAATGTCCTTCCAAATGATGCACTGCGACAGTGTCAATATCATGCATAAACCCTAAAGTTTTAGCAAACGTTGCACCAACCATAAGAGCTCCAACTAAACCAGGCATAGCTGTGTAGGCAATACAATCCATATCTGCAAAGCTAATTTTTGCCTTGTTCATAATTTCTTTAGTTAATACATTAAGCTTTGCAATATGTTCACGTGATGCTAGCTCTGGTACAACTCCGCCATAATCTTTGTGTAAGCTTATTTGGCTATACAAAGCATCTGCTATTAATTTCTTTTTAGAAAAATCATATAAAGCTATACCAGTTTCATCACACGAGCTTTCTATACCCAGAATCAGCATTATTTTTTAGCGCCACCAGAAGTTTTTGTTATTTGGATAAACTTAGTAATAAAAGAACCTAACAATAAACCCAACACAAAAGCTATTGACATAAGAACTATCAATGGTAACGTAGTAATTCCAAATATATAGTCAAAACTAACTCTGTCAGTATTTAATATAGATAAAATAACTATAAGTATGATCGCTATACCAAAAAATATCTGCCAAAAAAGCTTCGCTAACATCGAAATATTAACCATTAATAAATGTGTAAGTTATGTAGATAGTATAATTTAAAAAGTTAGAATAATAAAATTTTATTTGGGGTAAAAATTTAAGATTTAGAAGTCTAATGATTCAAGAGCATTTCTTAATGATTCTTCGATATCATCATTTATATCTTTTTCCTCACTTACATGCTGATAATTCTCAAAAGACGAACTGTCTATTCCAAATGCTGTAGCATCTGTAAATGCCATACCATCTTCAACCCCCAACTCTTCTTTTAGCTTCTCAATCTTAGCTGCTTCTTTTCTGACAGCCAGCCCTGTACCTGTAGGAATTAATCTACCAATTAGAACATTTTCCTTAAGACCTCTTAGTTGATCAATCTGAGAATTAATAGAAGCTTCTGTTAATACTCTTGTCGTCTCTTGGAAAGATGCTGCTGATAAGAAAGACTCTGTAGACAAAGAAGACCTTGTAATACCCATTAATACTGGCTCATATACAACTTCTTTTTTACCTTCTAAACTTAATTTATCATTCTCTTCAAGAATTCTAACAAGCTCAACCGTTTCTTCTCTTACAAATTTGCTGCCACCTTCATCTAGAATAACTGCCTTTCTAAGCATTTGTCTAACAATAGTCTCAATGTGTTTATCATTAATTACAACACCTTGCATACGATATACAGATTGAGCCTCAAAAAGGATATAGTCAGCAAAGGCTTCTAACCCTTTATATTTAAGTAGATCATGCGGATCCGTAGGACCATCCGCTAATACATCACCCTTAGAGACAGCTTCACCATCAAATACAACCAAATGGCGAGATTTAGATAGTAATATTTCTTCAACAATATGACCACGCTTGTCTAAAATCTCTATTCTTTGCTTCTCTTTGGTGTCTCTATTACCTAATCTAACTATACCATCACAAGGAGAAAGTATCGCAGCTTCTTTTGGACGTCTTGCCTCAAATAATTCAGCAACACGAGGCAGACCCCCTGTAATATCTTTATTCTTAGACCCTTCTAGAGGAATTTTGGCAACAACATCTCCTATCGAAATTTGCATATCCTCAGTAACGTTTAACACTGCCCCAACAGCTAATGCTATTGATTTTAACTCATTACCATCATTGTCAACTATTTTAACTACCGGTTTTAAGTTTTTAGAAGTAATTCTCTGAGATAGCGACGTTATTTCAATAGTCTGCTGGCCAGTTAGGTCATCATAAGTATGTTTAGATGTAATACCATCAATAACATCCTCTAAAACAACCTTACCTGCGACATCTGTGACTATTGGCTGCGCATGAGGATCCCAGGTAGCTATCACATCACCAATCTCTACTGCTTTACCACTTGCTAGAGGAAGTACTGCACCCATAGGGATTCTGTGCTGTTCTCTAACCCTACCCATAGTATCAGAAACAATGATTTCAGCAGCACGTGATATTACAATGTCTTGGCCTTCTTTATTTGTTACTGTTCTAATATTTTTAAACTTGATTTTACCAGCAGTTTTAACTTTGATATCACTAATTGTTACACCTAAAGATGCTGCCCCGCCAGTATGGAATGTTCTCATTGTTAACTGAGTACCAGGCTCACCAATTGATTGAGCTGCAATTACACCTACAGACTCACCAACATTAACCTTTCTTTCTCGAGATAAATCTCTACCATAACACTTAGAACACAACCCTCTACGAGTCTTACATGTGATTGGTGATCTAACCTTAATCATATCAATACCATTATCATCTAATAGCTCTACTAAATTTTCATCTAATAAAGTATTTGATTCTAACAATACGATACCTTTTTCCGTAACAACGTCAGCCGCTAATGTTCTACCTAATGCTCTTTCTGTAAGAGGCACTTTAACTTCACCATCTTCTACAATAGCTGAGAACATTAAACCATCATCTGTACCACAGTCTTCTTCAATGATTACTAAATCCTGAGCCACATCCACTAGTCTACGAGTTAAATAACCAGCGTTAGCTGTTTTAAGAGCTGTATCAGCCAAACCTTTACGAGCACCGTGAGTCGATGTAAAGTATTGTAATACTGATAAACCCTCTCTAAAGTTAGCTGTAATAGCCGTCTCAATCATCGTGCCATCAGGTTTTGCCATCAAACCACGCATACCTGCAAGCTGTCTCATCTGGTTATAAGAACCTCTAGCACCAGATTTAGCCATCATATATACAGAGTTAAATGATTCAATCTCTTTTTCTTGACCGCTAACAATAACTTTATCTTTAGATATAGCATCCATCATCGAAGCACCGACTTCATCTGAAGTTTTACTCCAAATATTGATTATATTATTGTATCTTTCATTCTCAGTAATAAGTGAAGACTGGTATTGCTCTGTTACATGCTTAATTTCTTGTTCTGCTTTTTCTACCTTAGTGTCTTTATCAGCAGGTATAGTCATATCATTTATACCTACAGAAATACCAGAAATAGTGGAGTATTTAAAACCAGCATACATAAGCTTATCAGCTAGAACGACTGTAGCTTTACCACCCAATACTCTAAATGCTTGGTTAATAATCTTAGAGATTTCTTTCTTAACTAAAACCTTATTAATTAACGAGAATGATAACCCTTCAGGTAATATATTGATAAGCAATGCTCTACCAACAGTTGTATTAACAACGCCTTTTTCATTATAAGTGTTACCTTTAGTATCAAATACTTGTCTATCCACTCTTAATTTGATTTTAGCATGGATATCTATAGTTCCAGAGTTATACGCTCTACTAACATCTTCATAACTTGCAAATAATTTACCTTCTCCTTTTGCTCCATCTTTCTCTCTTGTAATATAGTATAAACCTAACACTATATCTTGAGTAGGAGTGATAATAGGCTGTCCTGAAGCTGGTGATAAGATGTTATTAGTAGACATCATCAAAACTCTAGCTTCTAGCTGAGACTCAACTGTTAATGGCACGTGAACAGCCATTTGGTCACCGTCAAAGTCAGCGTTAAAAGCCGCACACACTAATGGGTGCAACTGAATAGCTTTTCCTTCGATAAGCTTCGGCTCAAATGCTTGAATACCTAACCTATGAAGTGTAGGAGCCCTGTTTAATAGTACTGGATGCTCATTAATTACAACTTCTAAAATATCCCAAACTACAGATTCCTCTATCTCAACCATTCTTTTAGCTTGCTTAATAGTTGTTGCATGCCCACCAAATCTTAGCTTAGAGTAAACAAATGGCTTAAACAACTCTAAAGCCATTTTCTTAGGTAAACCACACTCGTGCAATCTTAAAGATGGGCCTACTGTAATTACAGAACGTCCAGAATAGTCAACACGCTTACCTAATAAGTTTTGACGGAAACGACCTTGTTTACCTTTAATCATATCAGCTAATGATTTAAGAGGACGTTTATTTGAACCTGTTACCGCCCTTCCACGTCTACCATTGTCTAATAAAGCATCAACAGCCTCTTGTAACATCCTTTTTTCATTTCTAACAATAATATCAGGAGCATTAAGGTCTAATAGCTTTTTAAGTCTGTTGTTTCTATTTATTACTCTACGATATAAATCATTAAGATCAGATGTAGCAAACCTACCACCTTCTATTGGTACAAGTGGTCTTAAATCAGGAGGAAGAACTGGTAAGACAGTCATTACCATCCACTCAGGTTTATTACCAGAAGCTTGAAAAGTCTCTAGAAGCCTTAATCTTCTTATAGCTTTTTCTTTTTTAGCTGCAGATTTGCTTTCTTCATATTCAACTTGTAGCTGCTCTATTTCTGATTCGATATCAGTATCAGATAACAATTCTCTAATAGCCTCTGCACCCATAGAAGCTTCAAACTCATATCCATAGTTTTCTAGAGCTTCTATGTATTCTTCATCAGTAAGTAATTGCTTTTTCTCTAATGGAGTCATACCAGGATCAGTAACTATATATGACTCAAAGTATAATACCTTCTCTACATTTTTAAGAGGCATGTCTAAAAACAAACCTATCCTAGAAGGTAAAGATTTTAGATACCAAATATGTACTACTGGACACACTAAATCAATGTGTCCCATTCTTTCTCTTCTTACTTTAGCTTGCTCGACTTCAACACCACAACGCTCACATACCACACCACGATGTTTTAAACGCTTATATTTACCACATAAACATTCATAATCTTTAACAGGACCAAAAATTTTAGCACAAAATAAACCATCTCTCTCTGGCTTAAATGTTCTATAGTTAATAGTTTCTGGTTTTTTAACCTCACCATGAGACCACGAGCGTATAACCTCTGGTGATGCTAAAGATATTTTTATAATATCAAACTTTTTACTATTGTAGTTTTGATGTAGGATACCGTTATTCACAGGTAGCTCTCCTATACTTTTATTTTAATAAAAAAAATAAGTTACTCTATTAAAGATGCTTATTCTTGCTCTGCTGAGTAGTCAAAATCCATATCTATACCTAACGCTCTAACTTCATTTCTTAAAACGTTAAAGGATTCTGGAACATCAACGTTCATAGTTAGTTTACCATCAACTATGTTCTTATACATTTTTGACCTTCCAGCTATATCATCAGACTTAACTGTTAGCATCTCTCTTAATGTATAAGCTGCACCATAAGCTTGTAACGCCCAAACTTCCATCTCACCAAATCTTTGACCACCAAACTGGGCCTTACCACCAAGAGGTTGTTGTGTAACCAAACTATATGAACCAGTCGATCTAGCATGCATTTTATCATCTACCAAGTGATCAAGCTTAAGCATATACATAAACCCGACAGTTACATGTCTGTCAAATGCTTTACCAGTACGACCATCAAACAATTTCATTTGACCATCTGTTGCAAAACCACCTAGTTGAAGTAGCGATTTAATATCTTCTTCTTTAGCTCCATCAAATACCGGCGTTGCGATTGGCACACCACCTTTAAGATTTTCACAAAGCTGTAAGATTTCTTCATCACTTAAAGCCTCTAAGTCTACTTTCTTACCACCAACAGTGTTATATACTTCATCTAAAGTCTTTCTAAGCTCAGCAGCTTTTCTAGTTTGATCTAAAGTTTTTTCTATCTTTTTACCCAAACCATAAGAAGCTAATCCCATATGTGCTTCTAAGATCTGACCAATATTCATACGTGATGGTATACCTAATGGATTCAAACAAACATCTACTGGAGTACCATCTTCCATGTATGGCATATCTTCAATAGGTAATACGCGGGATACCACACCTTTGTTACCATGACGCCCTGCCATCTTATCACCAGGCTGTATACGCTTTTTAATAGCGACAAATACTTTTACTGTTTTTAACACACCAGGAGATAGCTCATTACTTTGAGTTATAGACTTTTTCTTAGCCTCAAATCTAGCATCTACTGCTAATTTTGCTTCATCATAGTATTCTTTAGTTTTTTGCACCTTAGTGTTTAACTTCTCGTCTTCGAACGAAATTTCTAACCATTTTGAAAAAGGCAGCTTTTCTAAAAACTCTTTTGTTAAAATAGCTCCTTTTTTAAGACCTTTAGCTTTAAGAATCTCAGCACCCACAATATCCTTTTCAATAGATTGTTTAACTATAGATTCAATAACACTAAATTCTTCATCAAAGTCTTTACGTGTTTTTTCTATAAGCTCTTTTTCTATTTTTAAAGCTCTATGACTCTTACCACCTTTATCATTTTCAAATACTTGAACATTAATAACTGTGCCTGAAGTGCCACTAGGCATCCTTAATGAACTATCTGCAACGTTTGATGCTTTTTCATTAAAGATTGCTCTAAGTAATCTTTCTTCTGGAGTTAACTGCTGCTCTGCTTTTGGTGTAATTTTAGCTACAAGAATATCACCAGATTCAACATTAGCACCTATATGGACAATACCAGATTCATCCAATTTAACCAAGCTGCTTTCACTAACATTTGGAATATCTGCTGTTATTTCCTCTGGTCCAAGTTTAGTATCACGAGCAACGCAAGTAAACTCTTCGATATGTATGCTTGTATACTTATCGTCTTTAACAATTCTTTCTGACAATAGAATCGAATCCTCAAAGTTATAACCATTCCATGGCATAAATGCAACCATTAGATTATGCCCTAAAGATAACTCACCAAAATCGGTTGCAAAGCCATCTGCTAAGATATCACCTTGCTCAACTTTATCACCAACATTAACTATAGGACGCTGGTTAATACAAGTATTCTTATTTGAGCGTTTGAATTTAGTTAAACTATATATGTCTACTAATCTATTAGTTTTAGATTTTTCAGTATTTACCTTAACTACTATTCTGTTTGAGTCAACCTCAACAATCGTTCCAGGGTTTCTAGCAATAATACAGTTACCTGAATCTCTAGCAACAATCTTCTCTATCCCAGTACCAACCAAAGGTTTTTCTGACTTAAGAGTTGGGACTGCTTGACGTTGCATGTTTGCACCCATCAATACCCTGTTTGCGTCATCATGCTCTAAGAAAGGAATTAATGCTGCAGCTGCCGAAACCATCTGTTTAGCAGAAACATCCATATACTGAACTCTACTAGATTCAGTAAACATTGCTTCACCACCTGAACGACATTGGATCAATTCATCAACAAAATGGTTATTTTCATCAAGTTGAGTTGAAGCCTGAGCAATTACGAAATTGTCTTCGTCAGTTGCTGATAAATACTCAATTTCATCTGTAACTCTACCATTAATAACTTTTCTATAAGGAGCCTCTAAGAAACCATAATCATTTACCCTAGAATAAATTGCTAAAGAGTTAATAAGACCAATGTTTGGTCCTTCTGGTGTTTCAATAGGACATAATCTACCGTAGTGAGTTGCATGAACGTCACGAACTTCAAAACCAGCTCTATCACGAGATAAACCACCAGGGCCTAATGCTGAAATTCTTCTTTTATGTGTAACTTCTGATAGTGGATTATCTTGATCCATAAATTGAGATAATGCTCCAGAAGTAAAAAACTCTTTTATCGAAGCTGTTATAGGCTTAGAGTTAACTATATCTTTCGGCATTAACTTATCTTTATGTACCAAAGACATGCTCTCACGGATTCCTTTTTCTACACGGTAAAGACCTATTCTAAATTGGTTCTCGACCATTTCACCAACAGAACGAACACGTCTGTTACCAAGATGATCTATATCGTCCACTTTTCCTTTACCATCACGGATCTTAATAAGCTCTTCAAGGACACCAACTATATCACTATTTTCAAGAGTATAAACGTCTTTAGAAACCTTGTCAGAACCTAATCTTGCGTTTAATTTCATTCTACCAATATCAGATAAGCTATATCTACTTTCAATAAAAAATAACCCTTCAAATAAAGCCTTTACAGATGCTGCTGCTGGAGGATCCCCAGGTCTTAAAACCTTATAAATCTCAACCAAAGCTTCATCAGTATTTTTTGTAACATCATACTTAAGAGTGTCAGAAATATACCTACCTTTTTCTGTAGTTATAAAATCTACAACCTCTAACTCATACATTCCCGCTTTTATACAAGCGTCTAATAAACCTTCTGTAATATCATTATTTGCATAAGCTATAACTTCACCTGAATTCTCACTGATAACATCTTTTGCCACCCTAAGGGTACTCACCAGGTCAAAGTCTATAGCTACAGAATCAATACCTGCTTCTTTTATTTTCTTAACATCTTTCGAAGTAATCTTTTTATTTTTCTTTGCTATTACATCACCTTTTGAATCTATGATGTCAAACTTTAGTAACTCGCCTTTTATTAAAGAAAGATCGCCCAACTTCAAGGCAAAATTTTCACCGTCAAATTTAATCGTTTTAGTAGTAGAAAAATGTTCTAAAATATCTTCTTGCGAATATCCAAGTGCCTTTAAAATAACAGTTGCACAAATTTTTCTTTTCCTATCTATCCTAGCCCAGATTATACCTTTCGAATCAAATTCAAAATCTAACCATGAACCTCTATACGGGATTATACGTGCAGAAAAAGCCCCTTCTTCTGTGTCATCTTTACTAAAAAATGCTCCCGGAGACCTATGTAACTGAGAAACGACTACCCTTTCAGTACCATTAACAATAAAAGTACCGTTTGTTGTCATTAGAGGGATATCACCCATATATACATACTCTTCTCTAATATCTTCAACGATTTTTTCATTTGGAAGAGCCTCTTTATTATAAACAACCAACCTCATCTTAACATTAAGAGGAGCGTCATAAGTAGCTCCACGAACCTGGCATTCGCTCTCATCAAATGTTGGCTCACCAATTTGATAATCAACATAATGAAGTTCATATTGTCCATTTTTACTTTCCACAGGAAAAGACTGTTTAAGCACCTGCTCCAAACCAGAACGTTCTCTACCTTTAGTCCCTTCAGGATTTAAAAATTTTTTATATGACTCTGTTTGAATGGAGAGTAAATATGGCACATCCAAGATATGAGGTAGTTCCCCAAACTCTTTACGAATTCTTTTTTTCTCAGCGTATGAGTAAGACATCAAAAAACCCTTAAGATTTTGTTTACACAAAATAAAAAGCAAACATGAATATATTTGCACCAACCTATGTATCTTTCAATACTAGAAAGACTAGAAGCCATATAAATGACCACTAGCCATAATTCCTAAAAATTACTTTTTATGAATATTATTATTTAAGCTCAACTTTAGCGCCAGCTTCTTCAAGTTGCTTCTTAAGAGCTTCCGCTTCTTCTTTAGAAGCAGCTTCTTTAACTGTAAAAGGAGTACCTTCTACAGCATCTTTAGCTTCTTTAAGACCTAAACCTGTAACACCTCTAACCGCCTTGATCGCAGCGATCTTATTTGAACCTGCATCAACTAAAACAACGTCAAATTCAGTTTTTTCTTCAGCAGCTTCAGCTGGACCAGCAACTGGACCAGCAGCAACAGCAACAGCAGCTGCAGCAGATACACCAAACTTATCTTCCATCATTTTAACCAAATCACACACATCCATTACGCTCATCTCAGCAACAGCATTTAGGATATCTTCTTTTGTTATAGCCATTTTATAACTCCTATTTATTTAACAATTAATTCTTTGTTTAGCTCTTCTAGTAAGCCAATGCAATTATTTACTATCTCCAACAGCAGCAAATACTCGTACCACCTGAGAAGGAATCTCATTAAGGGTACGAACAAACTTAGTAACCGGTGCTTGCATAACACTAAGTAATGTAGCAAGTGCCTCTTCCCGACTAGGAAGCTTAGCAAAGTCATCTAACTTTTCTGGACCAAACAGTTCACCAGACATAGCTAAATTTTTAACTTCAAAAGCCTTATGGTCTTTTTGAAAGTTTTTAAATAGCTTAGCTGCTGCACCTGGCTCATCCTTAGAAAGAGCAAGAACAAGAGGACCTTTAAGAGCATCTGATAAACACTCAAAATTAGTTCCTTTAATTGCTAAACGTGCTAAGTTGTTACGAACAACCCTTAAATAAACTCCTGACTCACGAGCTTGTTTTCTTAATGAAGTCATTTCATTAACAGTCAAACCACGATAGTCGGCTACTGCCGCAGACAACGCCAAGGACACCTGTTCAGCAACTTCAGCGACAATTGCTTTTTTATCCTCTATTCTAAGTGCCATAATCGACTCCTTATATTGTCTACACTTTTATTTAATTTAACACGATATTTAGACCAAAAAAGGTTGTCAACATCGTCTGCGTAGGATAAATATTAAGCCAAGCAAGCTTAGCTCCTACGGTCTTTAACGTTGTATTCACATACAACCCAAAGAAATTGCAAAGTATTATTCTATATACTTAAATCTGAAAAGTCAACTGCTATTCCTGGACCCATAGTACTAGACACAGAAACTTTCTTCAGATATATGCCTTTAGAAACAGATGGTTTTGCTTTTTTAAGATCAATCAAAAGCTGCTCTAGGTTTTGTTTTAGCGCATCTGAAGTAAAATTAACCTTACCAATAGTTGTATGTATAATACCTGCTTTGTCAACTCTATATCTAACCTGACCTGCTTTAGCATCTCTTACAGCTTTAGCAACATCCATAGTTACAGTACCAACCTTAGGATTTGGCATAAGTCCTTTAGGACCTAAAATTTGACCCAACTGTCCAACCACTCTCATAGAATCAGGAGAAGCGATCACAACATCAAAATTCATATTACCTTTTTTAACCTCATCCGCAAGATCTTCCATACCAACGATATCTGCACCAGCTTCTTTAGCTGCATCAGCAGCAGGACCTTTTGCAAAAACTGCTACTCTAACACTTTTACCTGTACCATTAGGTAACACAGAAGCCCCTCTAACCACTTGATCAGATTTACGAGGATCAACACCTAAAGCAACTGACACATCCACAGATTCAACAAACTTAACTGAAGAAACATCTCTTAAAATATCAAAAGCTTCTGCTACAGGATATTTTTTTTCAGCATCTATCTTAGCTGCTATAGTTTTCATTCTTTTTGAAATTTTAGCCATTACGCAACCCCTTCTACTTTTACGCCCATACTACGAGCACTACCAGCAATAATTCTTACAGCAGCATCTAAATCAGCAGCTGTCAAGTCAGGATCTTTTACTTTAGCAATCTCTTCCAACTGCTCACGAGTAATAGTACCAACAAACTCTTTCGAAGGGTTTGAAGAACCTGATTTTATTTTGACAGCTTTTTTAATCAAATAAGAAGCTGGCGGAGTTTTCAGCTCGAAAGTGAAACTGCGATCGCTATATACAGAAATTTCAACAGGGATAGGCATACCTGGCTCCATACCCTGAGTTTTAGCATTGAATTCCTTACAGAATCCCATAATATTAACACCACGCTGACCTAATGCAGGTCCTATAGGAGGACTTGGATTAGCTTTACCAGCAGCAACTTGCAATTTAATAATAGCTTCTACTTTTTTCTTAGCCATTGTTTTCTCCAAAATTTAGGTTAATAGCACTCATATTATTTAAATATAAGCTCCCCATGACTTAGTTTATTTCTTAAACTAAGACTCTTTTTCAACTTGTGAAAATTCAAGCTCAACAGGCGTAGATCTACCAAATATAGATACAGCCACCCTTAACCTTGATTTTTCATAGTTAACTTCTTCTACCACACCAGTAAAGTCATTAAATGGCCCCTCAAGAACTCTAACCACTTCACCAACCTGATACGACTTTCTAAGTCTTGGCTCAATAGTATTTTTATTACCTTCCATGAAACTAAGAATTTTATCAACTTCTTGCTTACTTAATGGAATAGGCTTACCTCTTGAACCAACAACAGTTAATACTCTAGGAACTGACTTTACAAGCTGCCAAGCATCTGTAGTAAGGTCGGCCTCTACCAAAACATACCCCGGAAAATACTTACGTTCACTTTTACGCTTTTGACCTGCTCTCATTTCTACCACATTCTCAGTAGGAACAAGTATTCTACCAAAACTATTTTCCAAACCAGCTATTTTAATATTTTCTTCCAACTGAGTTTTTACTCTTTTTTCATAACCTGAGTGCACCTGCACGACATACCAAAGCATAATTGTAAACCCCTATTAACCTAGGAAATATTGAATAAATTTTTCAAATACCAAACCAAATATAGATATAAAGATAGCAAAAATGATAACCACCACTATAACCATAGCAGATATAGTCATAGTTTCTTTGCGTGTAGGCCAAACCACTTTGGACAACTCCAGTTTTGAAGCATTAAAAAAAGCCCAAAATCTACGACCCTGATTAGTAAACCTTGCAATAACTAGTGCCACAAGAACAACCACTACGGCAATTGATGTATTATAAGAACTATAATCAAAACCCCAAATACCTGAAGCCATAGTAACCATAACACCCAAAATCACAACAACGGTAGCAGCAAACCACAGCAAAACGTTAAGCGAACTTGAAATCCTTGTCACTTCTGTAGGTTTAGTAGCTCCACTCACCCAAACTTTATTAAAATTTTGACTCTTTTTCACAAGAATGATACTCCTTTAAAACGTAGGGTATAAAATAACACACAGAAAATATAATATCAAGAAAAATAAAAAAGACAGTGAGCAAAATTGCATCACTGTCTTAATTATTTGGCAGGCCAGGAGGGACTCGAACCCCCAACTTGCGGTTTTGGAGACCGCTGCTCTACCAATTGAACTACTGACCTTTTATTTTATTTTACTTTACAACTATTTATTACTCAATAATTTTAGCAACAACACCAGCACCTACAGTTCTACCACCTTCACGGATAGCGAAACGTAAACCCTCATCCATTGCAATTGGGTTAATTAGAGTTATAACCATCTTAATGTTATCACCAGGCATAACCATCTCTACACCTTCCGGTAGCTCAACAGCACCAGTAATATCTGTAGTACGGAAATAGAACTGTGGTCTATAGCCTTTAAAGAATGGAGTATGTCTACCACCTTCTTCTTTAGAAAGCACATAAACTTCAGCTTCAAACTTAGTGTGAGGCTTAATTGAACCTGGCTTACATAATACTTGTCCACGCTCAACATCGTCTCTCTTAAGACCACGAACTAGAATACCAACGTTATCTCCAGCTTCCCCTCTATCTAGAAGCTTACGGAACATCTCCACACCAGTTACTGTAGTTTTTTGAGTAGGACGAATACCTACAACCTCAACTTCATCACCAACGTTTATAACACCACGCTCAATACGTCCAGTTACAACTGTACCACGACCTGAAATAGAGAACACGTCTTCAATTGGTAAAATAAATGGCTTATCAGTATCACGCTCAGGAGCTGGAATATAGTCATCCATAGCTTGAACTAGCTCAACGATCTTCTCAACGTACTTCTCATCACCTTCTAAAGCCTTAAGAGCTGAACCCATAATAATAGGAGTATCATCACCAGGGAACTCATACTGATCTAAAAGCTCACGCACTTCCATTTCTACAAGCTCTAATAACTCTTCGTCATCAACCATATCACACTTGTTTAAGAAAACTACGATATATGGTACACCAACCTGACGAGAAAGTAGAATATGCTCACGAGTTTGCGGCATAGGACCATCAGCAGCAGAACATACTAAGATAGCACCATCCATCTGAGCAGCACCAGTAATCATGTTTTTAACATAATCCGCGTGTCCTGGACAGTCAACATGAGCATAGTGTCTATTTGGAGACTCATACTCTACGTGAGAAGTGTTAATAGTAATACCACGTGCTTTTTCTTCTGGTGCATTATCAATCTCATCAAACCTACGAGCAGAGCCACCGTTTTTTTCAGCCATTACCTTAGTGATAGCTGCAGTAAGAGTAGTTTTACCATGATCAACGTGACCAATTGTACCTACGTTTACGTGCGGCTTCGAACGTTCAAATTTTTCTTTAGCCATTCTTTTATTACTCCATTTTTTTTCAACAAAAAACAAAAAACCAATAATATGGTGCTCACAACCAGACTTGAACTGGTGACCTCTCCCTTACCAAGGGAGTGCTCTACCACCTGAGCCATGCGAGCTTAAATTTTATAACCACGTTTAGGGTGGAGCGGGTGATGGGAATCGAACCCACGCTATCGGCTTGGAAGGCCGAAGTTCTACCATTGAACTACACCCGCATGGTGGAGGGAGCAGGATTCGAACCTGCGAAGGCTGAGCCGTCAGATTTACAGTCTGATCCCTTTGGCCGCTCGGGAATCCCTCCCCTAAAACTTTCTAGAATACTATAAAGTCTATTTGAATAAAAATCAAGCTTTTTGTGCTTGAATCTATAAAGCTTTTTAAGAAAATAACTACTTTAAAATTTTTCTTAAAGAACTAATCACATACTACTACGTTTAAAAATTAATGTAAATATTATTTTGCTATAAAAGGCTTATTTACTAGAAAACCTAGTAATTACTTTTGACATAACCATATTATTTACAATCACAATCTCATCACCAGTTTCGCTACTAAGCTTTGTATACAAAAAGCCTATAGATTTAACAGCACCTACTGAGCCCCCTATATCAACATTATCACCAATCTCAAAGGGTTTACTAAAAGCAAGCATTATGCCAGAGGCGAAAATACTATAAGATGCCTTTAAAGACATTGATATACCAAAAACGATACCTGTCAAAACACCAGTTATAGGAGAAATTGGGACACCTAATTTTGCCAAAGCTACCACAACAACTAAAATTAAAAAAATTACATAGATTAAACTTGCTAGAAACTGAGAGACTGTATTGTCATACTTTTTTAACAAGTTATAAGTTAATGATTTAACATACTTGGATAAGAGTAAACCTGCCACTAGTATAACCAGTGCTACAACCGCATTAGTCCAAAAAAAATTGTCAAAATACTTAATCATTTACTCTCCTCCTATTATAAACTCTCTTTGCTTTGATAAGTATGCAGATTGACATTATACTTATAATAGTTGAAATAATAGCTAGCATCATCGTTTCAACGGTTATAGACTCATCTGTAATAAGTGATAATATGTAATAAACAGAAACCATATCTTCAATTATAAACAAAGCCATGCATATTGCAAAAACATATATACATACCACAAACCTAAATAAAAATGCTGTTAATCCAAGTAGTAATAATACAGGATAAACAATTATCTGTAACGCTTCTATAAATAGCTGACTGGCATCATAAATACACTCAAAATTATAATCAACAGTCAAAACATAAATGATTGAAAACACAATAAAGCTTGTCAAAAACATTGGTGTATCGTTATTTATAAGCTTATCATTAAAGATAATTTCCTCACCCTTAGATTTTGAGAACAATAAACCCACCACTGTCAAAAACCCAGCACCTGAAATAAAACCATCGTAAGAAAAAGTATTTTCCAAATATAAACGGTGAATAACGTACCCATATCCGCCTAAAACCACTAGAAAAATAGCAAAGCAACTCCAAAATGCTACACCCCAATTTTTCTTGTACATGAAGATTTGGGCTAAAATAACACAACAAAAGAATAGTAAGATAGATAAAATAAGTCTTAAAAACTCATCACCAAACATAGGCACATATGTAAAATCACACATTTATTCTAAAGTGCCCCTTGTGCTTTCAATAACAGATAAAAGACCGTTGCTATTACACTACCAACAACAGGACCTAGAATTGGTACCCATGCGTAACTCCAGTGAGATGAACCTTTACTCTGTATAGGCATAACAGTATGAAACAATCTTGGACCAAAATCTCTAGCTGGATTAATAGCATACCCAGTAGTACCACCTAAAGATAAACCTATAGCCATAACGACAAATGCCACTGGGATACCGCCTAAAGCTCCCATATTAATTGCATAAGCTGTTGTTATATTAGAACCTCCAACCTGTATTACAACCCCATGCATAGCTAATATAGCAAACACTAACACAAAGGTTCCTATAACCTCACTCATAAAATTAGAAGGTAGATGTTTAATCGCTGGAGACGTGCAAAATGTCGCCAATTTTAAATCGGCATCAGTTGTAGCAGAATAGTGAGGATAATACATAATCCATACCAGAAATTGACCAATCATAGCACCCATAACTTGGCAAATAACATAAGGGACTACCCAGTTCCATGAGAATTTCCCAGCTATTGCTAGTGAAAGTGTAACAGCTGGATTCATATGAGCCCCACTAATAGGGCCAGCTACCAAGACACCTATAAAAACAGCAAGTCCCCAAGCAAAAGCAATAACAATCCAGCCACTGTTATGTGATTTTGTCTTATTTAAAACTACACCTGCAACTACGCCATTACCCAAAAGGATAAGAATCATAGTTCCTACAATTTCTGCTACACATGCTGCCAACATAATTAGTCCTACCTAAATAATTCCTGCACATCAAAATTTTTAGAAAACTCTATAAACTCCTCTACCTGCTCACTCTGCCAAGCTTTATCTTTTCCAAGCTCTTTAGCCATAAGCTCAGCGACTATAGGCGCTGCTTTGATACTTGCTTTAATATCTAAAAAAGCAGCTCGTGTACGCCTCGCTAACACATCTTCAACTGTTTTAGCTTTTTCACTTCTTACATGGTAAACGACTTCTGCCTGATAGTATGGCAAATCGCTATGCAATAGTTCATAGTTATTCATTTCTTGCTGAATTGCTTTAATATCATCAGCATTTTTTCCATAAACTTTTAGTGGATAACTCTCTTTAGACTCAACAGCATCAATCAATAATTCTTCAGAGGTTTTAGAAGGTTTTTGCGCAATTTTACCACTTTCCATATAATCTAAAGTGTCCTGCCCCATACGTCTAAATATAGTCCACTTACCTCCTACTACCGTAATCAAACCGTCTGCAGACTCAATAATCTCATGCTTGCGAGAAATATTGGCCGTTTTTTTATTTCTTTTAGGCGAAACTAACGGACGCTGACCACAGTATACTGACTTTATATCTGCAATAGTTGCTTTTTGCTTAGCGTATTGGTTAAAGGTTTCTAAAATAAACTCAATTTCTTGTTTATCGGCTTTTGGTTCAATATTGGGAACCTCTTTTTTAATATCCGTAGTACCAACTATCAAATGGTCATGCCACGGCAAAATAAATAACACTCTACCATCCTCTGTTTCTGGGATTAAAATTGCATGCTTGGTTGGAAACTTCTCTCGATCAAAAACTATATGGGTTCCTTGAGCAACTGAAACGTATTTATGAGCCTCTTTTCGCCCTGCTAAGCTTATAATAGTATCACAAAAAGTCCCTGTAGCATTAATAATATGACTTGCTTTAAATTCTCTTCTTTCCTGAGTTAATGTATCGGTAGCTACCACAGTGTCTAATTTTGAATCTGTTGAACTATAAATTTTTTCAACTTTATGATAATTTAAAGCTACACCACCCTTTGATTCAAAAGTTTTCATTAAAGAGATCAAAAGTCTAGTATCATCAAACTGACCATCATAATACACCAAACTTTTTTTAAGTTTAGAGCTTTCTATATTTGGTAGCTCTGCTAAAGTTTGTTGCTTGTTTAGATTATAGCTCTTACCAATCTTGTATTTACCTGACAAAAACTCATATAACTTAACTCCTATTGTGTATTTAATAGTTTCAAAATAACTACGTGTAGGAATAAGATAAGATTGTTTATAAGTCAAATGAGGAGCGTTATGTAAAAATGAAAACCTTTCTTCCAAACCTTCTTTTACAAGTGCAAAATCAAAATTTTCTAAATACCTCAAGCCACCGTGAATAAGCTTAGTAGACTTTGAAGATGTTCCTTTACCAAAATCATATGCTTCCAAAAGTAAAGTTTTATAGCCACGTGAAACAGCTTCTATAGCACACCCAAACCCAGTTGCGCCACCACCAATTATTATTATGTCGTAATTATTCTCCATTTTATTCAGCCCAAGCCTTACTTCTTTCTACTGCCTTTTTCCAACCCTTATAGTCATGAGCAACTGTTTTAGGATCTTTTTGTGGCTCAAAGATTTTCTCGGTAGTCAATATAGTTTTCAGCTCTTCTTTATTTTCCCAAAAGCCAACTGCTAGACCTGCTAAAAAAACTGCTCCTAAACCCGTAATTTCATTGATTTTTGGTTTTGAAATTTCAGACTGAAGAATATCTGACTGGAATTGCATTAAGAAATTATTCTGCACCGCTCCACCATCTACACGTAAGCCAGCTAAATCTAATCCTGTATCATCTTTCATACAATCTAAAACGGCTTTTGCTTGGTATGCTATAGCTTCAAGAGCAGCCCTAATAATATGCTCTCTCTTAGTGTCCCTAGTGATACCAACTATAGTGCCACGAGCATACATATCCCAATATGGAGTACCTAAGCCAACAAATGCAGGTACTAAATATACCCCGTTAGTAGAATCAATTTTGGTTGCATAATACTCACTATCTTCTGCTGAACGAATAAGACCCAAACCATCTCTAATCCACTGAATAACAGCTCCTGCAATAAACACACTACCTTCTAAAGCATAAGTTGGTTTACCATTTTCACCCCACGCGATAGTTGTTAGAAGCCCAGCATCAGAAAATACTGGCTTATCACCAACATTCATAAGTGCGAAACAGCCCGTGCCATAAGTATTTTTAGCCATACCCTTCTCAAAACAGCAATGTCCAAACAAAGCAGCATGCTGATCTCCAGCCACGCCAGCTATTGGAATTTTAGCTCCTGCTAGAGTTTTTTCATCCGTGTAACCGTAGATTTCACTTGAATTTTTCACCTCTGGCAACATAGAAGCTGGAATATCTAAACACTCTAAAATCTTCTTATCCCACTCTAGCGTATTAATGTTAAAAAGCATAGTACGTGAAGCATTACTATAATCGGTTGCATGGATTTTACCACGCGTCATATTCCAAATAAGCCAAGTATCTATAGTACCCATTAGAAGCTTACCAGCATTAGCTTTTTCTCTTGCACCCTCAACATTATCTAAAATCCACTTAACTTTTGTACCAGAAAAATATGCATCCACTACTAAGCCAGTATTTTCTTTAATGTATTTAACTAGTTTCGGATCTTTTTTAATCTCATCACAAATATACGAAGTACGGCGACACTGCCAAACTATAGCATTATAAACAGGATCACCAGTTTCTTTATCCCAAACAACAACCGTTTCACGCTGATTTGTGATACCTATGGCTACAATCTGCTCTGGTTTAACTCTTCCAGACTCAAGAACTTCTCTAACAACACCACTTTGTGTTCCCCATATTTCCATAGGATCATGCTCAACCCAACCACTTTTTGGGTAAATCTGAGTAAACTCTTTCTGAGCAATTTTTCTGATATTACCATTTTTATCAAAGATAATTGCTCGTGAACTAGTTGTGCCTTGATCAACAGCTAAAACAAATTTTTCTGACATTGTTATTTTCAACACTTAGAATTTATATAGAAATTATATATTTAATAGCCCATAGGGTAAATGATGAATTAAAAAAAGTTAATTAGACAATATTGTTATAAAAGTGTAAATTTCTAAATTAATAAGAGCATTTTTTTATAAAAATGAAGAACTTCAGAACCTTTATAATACTAGTTATTGGAATAAGCTTTTATTGCTATGAGTTTTTTTTAAGGATACTAACTGGAGCATACCAAGAACAAATAGTTAACTACTTTAACATAAAAACTCATATTGGCTTTTCATTTTTAATATCTAGTTACAATATAACTTACCTTATAATGCAAATACCAGCTGGTATATTGCTAGATAGATTTGGTAGCAAAAGAATTTTAATCACAGCAACTTTAGTGTGTGGTGCTGGTAACATACTATTTATAGCTGGAGGTTTTAATTTAGCTATAGCTGGTAGACTGTTAGTAGGTATTGGGTCATCATTTGCATTTATAGGAGTTCTAAAACTAACTCTAGAGAATTTTAACCCCAAATACTTTAGCTTCATAACAAGCATTATAATATCGTTAGGAACCTTAGCTGCTGCTTTTTCACAAAACATTAGCGTGCTTATATCCAACTATAATACTTCTTGGATAAATGTTTTTGTATACTCCGGTATGTTTGCACTACCATTAGCTATATTGTTTCAAATATTTTCACCTAAAGAAGTACAAACTGTAAAACTGATGCCAAAATTTAGACAAATTTATAGCGCCAGTAAAAATTTAATAAAAGATAAAAAGCTTTGGGTTAATGCAACTTGGGCAGGCTTGATATATATACCGACTGTGGTTTTAACCTCGCAATATGGAATTTTATATTTTAAACAAGCATATGGTTTTGGTGATATACTTGCAACAGCATTGATAACTTCAATATTTATAGGTTGGGTTATTTTCTCTCCAATAAAAACTCTATTAGCTGATAAATTTGATACAACAAAAGTCATCAATGTTTGCATTTTAGGAGCTATAACAACCGTTATTGTCATAAACTTTGAAATATTAAAAAACTATACGATATTCTTAGTTTTTATTTTTGGTGCATTTTCTGCCTCACAAGTTTTAGTATGGTATTTTTTTAATAAAATATGTCCTCAGAATTTTGCCGCTATAGGGATTGCTATCACAAATATGCTAATTACCTTAGTCACTGAAGTTGGTCAATTAACAGTTGGTTTATCGATCGATATAGGAAATGTCATAAACCTAGCACCTAAAACAAGTATAAGTGTATGCTTAGTTACTTCACTAATACTAGGAGCTATAGTTTTTAAAAAACTCAACATAAAAGATAAAGCTATACCTTGACTAGATTAGCAATATCTGCCAAAAGAATCTTTTGCCCAACGTCAGGGCCAAAATTTACTGTATAAAACTCTTTTGTACCTTGAGCTTGTGATTTAATAAAAATACCTTTACCAAAAATTTTATGAAAAACTTTATCTCCAGATTTGAAGATTTTATTAGTGGGAGAACTTGCTTTTAAAAAATCAAATGGCGAAACACCAAAGTTAGATTTAGCCCTTACTTTAGCTTTAGATAGTTGGTTTTGTTCTTGGCTTAAATGTTCCTCGTCAATCTCAGCTAAAAACCTAGAACAAACTTGGAAACTACTTCTACCAAAAATATTACGTACCTGAGCGTAACTAATAGTTAGAGACACCATAGCCCTAGTAATCGCGACATAAAAAAGTCTCCTTTCTTCAGCAAGTTTTTCTTGAAGTCTTTTTGAATGAGAATTATCAAAAGCTTCCTGACTATTAATAACAGCATTTGGAGGAAAAACACCCTCTTCTGCAGCAACTATAAACACATGTTTAAACTCTAGGCCTTTTGCCGCATGGATAGTCATCAATTGTATACTATCTACTGATTCATCAGCCTGCATTTCACCAGCTTCTAAAACTGCTAAAGATAAAAAATCTTGTAAAATATCACCGTTATCATCAAGCAACTCAATTTGTGGTTCAAAGTCCTTAGCTGCACTTATTAATTCTTTTAAATTATCTATTTTTTGACGATCTTTTTCTGTATCCTTTTCCTCATAAGAAGCTAAAAGCCCACTTTTTGTAATCACGTACTCTAGTAATTTATCTAAACTAAGCTCTTTTATCTGATTAGCGATATCGTCAATTAATTGGATAAAATTTAAAAGCAAACTTGCTGTTCGTTTTGTTACTAGTTCTTTCTGTATAACTTCTAAAGTTGCTTGCTGATATGATAATGAGTTAATATGAGCAAAATTTCTAATTGTATCTAAAGTTTTATTACCTACCCCACGTGTTGGAGTGTTAATGATACGCTCAAAGGCTAAATTATCTGTACTTGTAACTGCTAGTCTTAGGTAAGCCAAAGCATCTTTAACCTCCGCTCTATCAAAGAATCTAAAACCACCATAAATCCTATATGGAATACTAGCATATATACAACTTTCTTCTAGTACACGAGATAAATAGTTAGAGCGGTACAATACCGCAATATCACTATAATTTTCACCATCTTGATGAAGTTTACAGATTTTATCAATTATATATTTGGCTTCTTCTCTTTCATTTACAGCATTGTATACTTGTACTTTTTCACCTTCTTCAGCGGAGGACCAAAGTTCTTTGGACATTCTGTTATTATTATTTTTGATGACAGAATTTGCTGCCTTAAGGATATTTTTTGTTGAGCGGTAATTTTGCTCTAACTTGATTATCTCAACATTGTTTACTTCTTTTACGTAGCTATGGATGTTATCTACTATAGCTCCTCGCCAGCCGTATATTGATTGGTCATCATCACCAACAGCCATAATATAATTATCATCCGTCAGCAAAAGCTTTAACCAAAGATACTGTACATGGTTAGTATCTTGAAACTCATCTATAAGTATATATTTAAATAAATTTTGGTAATATTCTCTTAGTTGAATATTTAAAGAAAATAGCTCATACAAGTAAAGTAATAAATCTGCAAAATCTAAAGCATTATCAAGCTGTAATCTCTCTTCATAAGCCTCATAAATACGGTTAAAGTTTGCATCATATTGTCTAGAAAGTTTATTGCTGCGGGTTGCTTGGTCTTTTTGTTTATTTATAAAGTTTTGAAGTAATTTTGGAGGATATTTTTTATCATCAAGGTCTAAAGATTTTATCACTTTTTTTATAAGTTGAGCTTGCTCTTCTTGATCAAGGATTCTAAAGTTTTTATCTAAGCCAAGTTCATGTGAATGCTTACGTAGTAATCTATGGGCTATGCCATGAAAAGTTCCTATCCACATCCCAAATGTCGAGATTCCAAGCATTTTTTCAACACGCTGCTGAATCTCCTTAGCAGCTTTATTTGTAAATGTAACAGCTAAAATGTTGTCAGCAGCTATACCCTTATCATGGCATAGATAAGCTATCCTTGAAGTAAGAACCTTAGTTTTACCACTCCCAGCACCCGCTAAAATAAGGGAATTACGATCTTCAAGTAGTACAGCTTTGTACTGTTGTGGGTTTAAGCTACCCAAGAAATCTTTTAAAGACATTAGAAAAAAATTATTTTATTAATGGAGATATTTTAGCAGAAAAGAAGTCCTTATAAAAAGTAAATAGGTATTCACTAAACTAAGCTTTTCATATGTGATTAAAATAAAGCTTTTGTAAAACCCTCGGCATTAAAAACTTGAAGGTCATCAATTTTTTCACCAACTCCTATAAATCTAATTGGTAAAGACATTTTTTTGGCTATTGAAAAAACAATCCCTCCTTTAGCAGTTCCATCAAGCTTAGTAATTGTTATACCGGAGAGCTTT
The DNA here is from genome assembly GCF_012222825.1 of Allofrancisella frigidaquae. Lineage (NCBI taxonomy): Bacteria > Pseudomonadati > Pseudomonadota > Gammaproteobacteria > Thiotrichales > Francisellaceae > Allofrancisella > Allofrancisella frigidaquae. The sequence continues at coordinate 1,395,112 of NZ_CP038017.1, forward strand.
ACAATTTCATTGAATGCTTCTGCTTGACTAAGAGCATTTCCACCAGTAGTTGCATCTAATACTAACATTACCTCATGGGGTGCTGTATCATCTAGTTTTTTAATAACTTTAACTACTTTTTTAAGCTCCTGCATCAAATTATCTTTATTATGTAATCGACCTGCTGTATCGGCTATCACAACGTCTATATTTTTTGATTTTGCTGAACTAATAGCATCATAAATTACTGAAGCACTATCAGCACCTTCTTTTTGATATATAACTTGAGTATTATTTCTATGACCCCACTCACATAATTGTTCAACTGCGGCAGCTCTAAATGTATCACCAGCTGCTAACATAACAGTTTTCCCTTCAGACTGAAATTTTTTAGTGAGTTTCCCTATAGTTGTAGTCTTGCCGACACCGTTAACTCCTACAACAAGTATTACATATGGAGATTTGCTACTATCTATTGCTAAAGCCTGTTGGCAAGGTAGAAGTATTTCTATAAGTTTCTCTTTGATAATCTGGTTAAGCATGTCTGCTGTTTGTAGCTCATTTCTAGAAATTTTAGTTCTTAGATGAGCGATAATTTCATCTGTTGCTGCAACACCGATATCTGCTGTTAAAAGCTGCATCTCCAGTTCCTCTAAAAGGTCCTCATCCACAACTTTTTGGCCCATTAAAAGAGTATTTAAGCTATTACCAAATTTACTTGCTGTCTTTGACAGTCCAGACTGTAGTCTTGCAAATAAGCCTTTATTGCTTGGTTTTTGATCTAGACTATTATCTTCTGATTGTTTCTTTTTTCTAAAGAGCATTATTAGAACCTTGAAAGTTAGTGTTTATAAGGTTTATATATAAACATAAGTGCTATTCGAAATATTTATCCCTAAGCTTAGCAATTTTTTGATGTAAAGGGTCAAACATACTTACGATATTTTTAGATTTAATAAAATGCACCTCTCCTTCAAAAGCTATTTCATCCCTTGCTCTTGCATAAACTTCCAGTAACTTATAACGCAAATCAATATTATTAGGATCTTTCTCTAAAGAATCTTGAATAGTGATACTAGCCTCGATGTATTTTTCACTATCCAAATATTGCTCCACTAACTCTTTTACATATAGCAATTCTTGTTCAATATTCTCTTTTAAGTCTATCTCTTGGACTGAGTTTTCTGTATTAAATTTAAACTTATCATTAACGCTGGTTTCAAATACTATCCCTTTTTCGGTCTTAACAACTATACTTTTATCATTCTCACCAAACTCTTCTACACCATCACCTGGCGATACATCTAAGCTATCTCTTGGATAAAGCTCTGGTGTTTTTGTAACTGATTCTTCTTGCTTATCTGTAGGATTATCATTAAAAAAATCAAACTCACTTTGTAAAGTTTGCTGTGTTTTGTAAAAATCCCTGTCTGATACTACCGGAGAAATACGCGACATAAGATGATCTCTCTTTCTCTTTGATATAAGTGCTAGTTCTAGCTCTTTTTTAGAACTTATATTTTCCCATACTTTCTTTGCCACAAAAGATAACACAACCAAAATCAGTAAACTTAAAATTAATTTAAATATGCTGAAAAATGTAGTTCCCCCCCCTTGCTCACTACTGGAATCTTCCGTCGTTTGGATATTTCTGGAGTCTAGACTATCACTATATACAATAGTTGAAGTACTATCGTCAGGGATCAAAGAGGGTATTGTTGCTTGACTACTAATTACGTTTTCTGCGGTACTTATGTTTTCAGCAGACGAACTTGTATCTATCGTTGGTCTATCGCCAAGCTTTTGTTCGGCTGTGTTTATTACTGTTGGTAAATTTTGGTTACTAGTTGAATTATCTTGTTGGCTTTCATTTTCATAAGAACCTTGCAAAATTTGATTTCTAGCAAGCGCCAAACCATCTTCAACCTCTGATTTTGTTGTTGGTAAAGCTAACTTATCACCAATTTTTATTCTATTATCAACAATACCAGGTATTTCAGCTTTATTTATACCTCTAATAGCATCTGTTAATTCTGAGCTACTAACACCATCGATAACGTGTGATTTTGCTATCTTATACAAATAGTCACCTGGTTTAACAGTATATATTTCCATCCCAAACGATATATTAGTAACAGCTACAACAACGCTTGCTACGAAAATTTTCTTAACACTTGCCAGCATCTAACGACCCTAAATTTATTCTAATAAAGACTAAAAAATTATAGCATATTTTTTGCACTTAAAAAGCCCTTGATATTAATGCTCTCTTGTCGAACTAAATATAATATCTGGGTTTTTATCCTGAGCAAGCTGTAGATTCACCCCTGTAGGTGCCAAGTAAGTTAAATAACCGGTGCCATCATAAGCTAAGTTTACTTCATATTTTTTCTTAAATTCATTAAGTTTTTTTTCATCTTTAGAAAAAATCCATCTAGCTAATGTTACGTTAACCCCTTCATAAGAGCACTTAACATTATATTCACTGGCCAAACGTTGTGCTACCACATCAAACTGTAATACACCTACAGCTCCTAAAATAAGATCATTTGAAATAGCTGGCTTAAAAACTTGAGTAGCGCCTTCTTCTGAAAGCTGAACTAAACCCTTTTGTAAAGCTTTCATTTTTAATGGATCATTTAGTCTAACTCTTTTAAAAATTTCTGGTGCAAAGTTTGGTATACCCTTGAACTTTAATTTTTCACCTTGAGTAAAACTATCGCCTATTTGGATGCTTCCATGATTATGCAAACCAATAATATCCCCAGCGAACCCTTCTTCAACTTGCTCTCTTTCTCCTGCTAAAAATGTCAAAGCTTTAGAGATTTGGAGTGTTTTACCTGTTCTTTCATGGTATATTTTCATACCTTTTTCATACTTACCTGAGCAAATTCTAAAAAATGCTATTCTGTCTCTATGTTTATCATCCATGTTTGCCTGGATTTTAAACACAAAACCAGTTAGTTTTTCCTCACAGGCTTTAACAACTCTTTGGTCAGCCTCTCTAGATTGCGGCGCTGGAGCATACTTAGTAAAACCATCCATCATTTCTTTGACTCCAAAATTACTAAGTGCTGTACCAAAATAAACTGGTGTGAGTTTGCCTTCTAAAAACTCCTGCTCATCAAATTTATGACTTGCACCACGTACTAGTTCTATTTCCATCTCTAGATCTTCGTAAAGGTCTGAACCTATAGCATCTTTAGCATTTTCTAAACCACTAATTTTTTTGTAGTGATAAATCTCATGGCCATGACCACCCTCAAAAATGGTTACTTCGTCATTGTACAAATCATAAACACCTTTGAAATATTTACCCATACCTATTGGCCAATTCATAGGAGCACATTTGATTTTAAGGATACTCTCAACTTCATCTAACAGTTCCAAAGAGTCTCGCGTATCTCTATCAAACTTATTCATAAATGTTACTATTGGTGTATCTCTCAAGCGGCATACATTCATTAACTTAATAGTTCTGTCCTCAACACCTTTTACAGCATCAACAACCATCAAAGCTGAATCTACAGCCGTTAAAGTACGATACGTATCTTCTGAAAAATCTTCATGGCCCGGAGTATCAAGCAAGTTAACAATTCTATCATTATAAGGGAATTGCATAACTGAAGTAGTTATTGAGATACCTCTTTGTTTTTCCATTTCCATCCAATCAGAGGTTGCATGCACACCACTTTTCTTAGCCTTAACAGTACCTGCCGTCTTTATTGCATTTCCAAACAATAGCATTTTTTCAGTTATGGTTGTCTTACCCGCATCAGGGTGAGAAATAATTGCAAAAGTTCTACGCTTAGCGATCTCTTTAAGAATATTGTTCATAATAATATAAATAAACTAATTGACTTTATTTTAATTAGAAGAGTTTACTAAATATTTTATAATTTAAAAACTAAAAACATTCATTTAAAACTTGATGGATCCTTTTTTGTATTTCCTCTAACGGTAAACTAGCATCTATTTCTACAGCCTTATTTGATTTGTTTACGAGTTTCTTAAACACCTTTCTTGTTCTTTCGAAAAATTCTAAACCAGCTTGTTCTATTCTATCTGGAGAATTAACTTTTTTTGCTCTTTGCGACCCAACTAAAGGTTCTATGTCTAGGTAAATAACTAAATCAAGCTCGCAATTACCAAGAAAATTACTATTTAAAGCTTCTATCTTTGCCAAGTCTAAACCTCTACCACCACCTTGGTAAGCTAAACTAGACCAGTAAAATCTATCTGAGACAACATTTACACCTCGCTCTAAAGCTGGTAGGATTAAATTTCTATAATGCTGCACTCGAGCTGCGTAGATCATCAGCAGTTCAGCGTCAGAGTGAATTTCTTCGTTATACTTATTATGCAGAACAAGATTTCTTAGCTCTTCAGCTACCTTTGTACCACCTGGTTCTCGCGTATAAATAGCTTGGATTTTTTTCTCAGCAAAAAAATTTTGAATAAATTGCATAGCAGTACTTTTACCTGCTCCATCCAAACCTTCTATAACTAAAAATTTACCTTGCATTACCTAGCAACCCTATTTTACTAAACAAAAAGACCAACTACAGTAGCCGATAGAAAACTTACTATCGAAGCTCCATATACAATTTTTAAGCCAAACTTTGCCACCTTGATAGAGGCTTTTTTACTAACAGCTTGAATAGCCCCTATGATAATACCTATAGAGCTAAAATTAGCAAACGATATTAAAAACACTGATAAAACAGCTTTTGCATGAGTTGAGAGTTCGACACCCTTTTTAATCATAAGATCTATAGCTGCAAACTCATTACTAACCAACTTTGTTCCCATGATTTCACCAGCAAGATGTAATTCTTGGTCTGGAATACGTAGCAACCATGCTATAGGATAAAAGATATAGCCTAAGATACCCGTAAAGGTAATTCCAAGAACTGCTTTACATATAATATCTATAATACTCAGTAATGCTATAAAACCGATAAGCATAGCACTAACAATTACAGCTATTTTAAATCCGTCTAATATGTATTCAGCCAACATTTCAAAAAAACTTTGCTTCTCAATATTCTCTTCTAGGCTAATATGTAAGTTATCATAATCAAAAGCTTCTGATTTCTCATATGGGTTTATAATTGTTAGTACAAAAAAGGTACCAAACATATTCATAACCATAGCCACAACCACATATCTAGGATCAAAACCATTTTCTATACTCAACATCCCCATATACGCACCTGCTATAGCAAGCGAAACTGTAGACATAGCCGTTGCTGCCATTGTATATAATACATTTGAAGGAAGGTGACCTATTATTTTTTTATAAGCTATAAAATTTTCTGATTGGCCAACAGCAAGTGAACTAACAGCATTAAAAGACTCTAACTTACCCATTCCTGTTATTTTTGATAGTACAAATCCAACAAATTTTATTAGAACCGGTAATATTTTTAAATATTGTAAAATACCAATAATAGCAGACATAACAATAATCGGCATCGCCACTGAAAAAAAGAAAATATGTCCCCCATCCATATCAGCTAACGAACCAAAGATAAATCTTGTCCCTACATTAGCACTATTTAGCAAATAACTAAATCCAACAACAATTACAGTAATAACTTTTTCACCGATGTTTGATTTTAAAAAAAAGTAAGCTAAGCCGGTTTGGACTATAAGGATTAATAATAAATAGTTATACCTAATTTTTTTTCTATCACTGCTCCAAATATAAGCTAATAAAAAAATTGCTAAAATATCTAATACAAAAAATAAAAGTTTAGTAACCATTCTTTACACATCCACCATCTGTTAATAAATTATCCAATAAACTACTGACTCCAAATCTAAAAGTTTTTGGGTCGATATAATCATCTGAAAAGAGCGCTTGTGCTAACTTTATATATTCTACTGCTTGCTCATAGTCTCTTATACCACCAGATGCTTTAAATCCTATTGTTTTTTTAGTTTCTTTTATTGTTTGAAGCATAACTTTCGCTGCCTGTGGTGTTGCGCCTTCCAGTGCTTTTCCAGTAGAAGTCTTAATAAAATCAGCACCATTATTTATAGCGTCTTGGGTTGCTTTATGTATCAGCTTATCTGACTTAAGCTCTCCTGACTCAATTATAACTTTTAAAATTTTATCACCACAGAGATCTTTGAGCTTTGAAACTATCTCACATGATTTACCAGAAAAACCTTTTTCCAAATACTCTTTATAATCTATAACTACATCAATCTCATCAGCGCCTAGCTCTAAAGCTTCTGCAGTTTCAGCTAAAACTTCTTCTATAGAAAAGGTGCCTTGTGGGAAATTAACAACTGTAGCAACTCTAAAATCTTTTCCTAAATACTTTTTAACCAATGGAATAAACTTTTTATAAACACAAATTGCAGCAACTGTACCAAGTGAATTTCTTGCTTTTAAACATAAATCAACAATTTGTTGATCTGTATCATTATCACCTAACTGCGTTAAATCTATTAAAGGTACTATTTCTTGTTTACTAATCATTACTTTTTCTCAAAAATTGATCTACCATACTCTAATTTCTCTACTCCCATAAAATCAGCTATACTTTGCCCAATGTCTGCAAAAGTTTCTCTAGCTCCTATAAACTCTGACTCTATATTTTTTCCCCACACTAGAAAAGGCACATATTCTCTAGTATGATCCGTCCCTGCTGCAGTTGGATCACAACCATGATCGGCAGTAAGGATAACCATAGTGTCTGTGTCTAAAATTTTATCTAATTCAGGAATCATAGAATCTAAATATTCTAACGCTCTACCATAACCTTTTGGATCTCTACGATGGCCAAAACTTGAGTCTAAATCGACAAAATTAGTAAATACTAAACTATTTGGCTCAGCTTGTGCATATTCTTTTATAGTTTGATCAAACAACTCTTCTAAACCTGTTGCTTTAACTTTTTTAGATATCCCTTGGTTAGCGTAAATATCGGCTATTTTGCCTATCGAAATAACTTTACCACCAGCTTTAGTCAATTTCTCTAATAAAGTTGGTGCTGGTGGTAATATAGAAAAATCTCTTCTATTACCAGTGCGCGCATATTCATCTGCTGATTCGCCTATAAATGGTCTAGCTATTACACGCCCTACTTTAATATTCATTTCATTAAGCGTTTCTCGAGCTATCTTACATATCTCTAACAACCGTTCTAATCCAAAATAATCTTCATGGGCAGCTATCTGAAATACACTATCTGCGGACGTATAAACTATAGGTTTTTTTGTAACACAGCTTTCGCAACCATATTGTTTTAAAATTTCAGTTCCTGAAGCATGTCCCGCATCTATAAAACCATCATTTAACTTTGCTTTTTCAACCCATTTATCTATAAATTCTTGGTCAAAACAACTTTGTTCACTTTTAGGTGTAAAATAATACCAATCAAATGTAACAGGTACACCTGCTAACTCCCAGTGGCCACTTGGAGTATCTTTTCCTCTACTAATTTCGGCACAATACCCATACTTAGAGTTTTCAATTTCATCACCTTGAGTTGCTATATTCAAAGATAAAGCTTGGCCACGACTATGTTCTGCAACTTTTTTTAAGCCTTTTTTAGCTAAGTTTGGCAGACTAATACTCATACCATTGTTTTTAAAGTAATCAACTATATGCCCTAAAGTATCAGTCCCTTGGTCACCAAACTCTGCAGCATCTGGAGCTTCACCAATCCCAAAAGAATCAAAAAGCAAGATTACAACCTTTTTATTTCTCAACATATAAACTCCTGGCAACTAACCTTTATTGTTAATATTTTCTAAAAAAGCTATTCTTATGCCTCGTAAAACCAAATCTGGTGAGATTTCATCAAAAATGTCTTCATCTTTAAACAAATTAGCAAAACCACCTGTCGCTATGGTATACACTTCATTTGTACCTACTTCCTCGATAATCCTACTTTTAAGCTCTTTTAATGCCCCAAGATGGCCAAAATACAACCCCGAACGAATGTTTGTTATTGTATCATTACCTATAGCCTTATTGGGCTTAATAATTGTTACTGACGGTAATTGAGCAGCTCCTTGGCATAAAGCGTTCAAAGATAGCTTAACACCTGGTAATATGCAACCACTTAAATATTTATGATCTTTAGTTACAACATCTAAAGTAGTTGCAGTACCAAGGTCAACTATAATCAGATCCTTATCTGGGTAGTCAGCAACTGCTCCTATACAACTTGCTAGCCTGTCTGCTCCTACTTGATGTGCCTCTACAGCAGACATATCAAGGTTTAGTTTAAGATTCATATTCACAAAAAAAGGTTTTAGCTTGAAATATTTTATGATTGCTGACCCAAGTGAATAATTTAAATGTGGCACCACTGAGGAAATTGCACACCCTGTTATATAATTAGGATCAATATTATTCTCACGTAAAACTTGTCGTAAAAATACACCCAACTGATCAGAAGTTGAATCAGCCGAAGCTGTAGCATAACGCGTCTGATTAATTAATTTATCACTATCAAAAACACCTGTGTGAATATGTGAGTTACCCACATCCATAACTAATAACATTTTATTAACCTCAATTTTCTACTAAACATAAATAACACCATGATGTAACTTAATAATGTTAACGTACTTATTTACGTATTCGTTATTCACTATTTTAAACCCATTAATAACTATTAATAACCAAAACTTTACGCCAACTTAAAACTATAATTTAAAGCGCTTCTTTTGACTACCTAATTGATATAATTCACTCTCACTCTAAAATTTTGGCAGATATCTCACAAAATAAGTCTAGTGTGCTTGATCCCAGTTATCTCCAAATCCTACGTTTACCTCAAGTGGCACGCTAAGCATGATTGCTTGCTCCATTATACCTTTTATCTGCTTGCAAACATCATCTATCTTATCTTTTGTAACTTCAAATACAAGCTCATCGTGAACCTGCATTATCATTTTAACGTCTTGATTGTAATCTTGAACAAGCTTAGTACTAACATCTATCATTGCTTTTTTAATAATGTCTGCCGCTGTGCCTTGCATTGGAGCGTTAATAGCTGCTCTTTCAGCAGCATTACGTTGCATAACGTTTCTCGCGTTTATCTCTGGTAAATATAACCTTCTTCCTAATGTAGTTTCTACATAGCCACTTTCTTGAGCAACTTTTTTTGCTGTATTCATATATTCCTTAATCCCCGGGTAGCGACTAAAATATGTTTCTATATATTCTTGAGCCTCACTTCTAGAAATTTCCAGCTGTTTTGCCAATCCAAATGCACTCATCCCATAAATCAAACCGAAATTTACAGCTTTTGCTCTTCTTCTTTGCTCATTTGTTACATCAGCTATGCTTATCCCTAAAACCTCTGCAGCCGTTGCACGGTGTATATCTAAGCCCTGTCTAAAAGCTTTAAGAAGGTTTTCATCTTTGGATAAATGAGCCATAATCCTAAGCTCTATCTGTGAGTAGTCTGCTGCAACTATATAATTACCCTCTTCTGCTATAAAGGCTTCTCTTATTTTTCTACCTTCAGAACTTTTAATCGGAATATTCTGTAAATTAGGATCAGATGAAGATAGTCTACCTGTTACAGTGCCTGTTTGGTTATATGAGGTATGTACTCTTGAATTCTTATCAAGCATAGCTGGCAACTTATCAGTATAAGTGTTTTTTAACTTACAAAGGTGGCGATATTTCATAATTAAATCAGCCACTTCATATTCTTGAGCTAATTGTGTAAGTACCTCTTCTGAAGTTGAAGCCTGACCTTTTGCAGTTTTTTTAACTGCTGGCAACCCCATTTTTTCAAATAGTACTTCTCTTAATTGCACTGGTGAAGATAAATTAAACTCTTGTCCACACAACTTAAAACACTTTTTTTCTAGCTCTTTAATACTATTTTCAAGCTCTTGACTATGTCTAATTAACTTATCAGCATCTATCTTGACACCCAATTTTTCCATTTGATTTAAAATTAGGGTCAATGGCATTTCTATTTTAAAATACAGCTTATTAAGTGTCTCTTCTTTTTCCAATAAAACTTTTAGAAAATTATATAATCTGAAAGTAATATCTGCATCTTCAGCGGCGTACTTAGCTACTTTGTCGATTTCCACTTGGTCTAAAGTTTGCTGGTTTCTACCAGTCCCAGCTATTGCACTATAAGGGATAGGCTCGACATCAAGATACTCTTTGGAGACACTATCCATATCATGCTTACCACTACTTTTTAGTACATAAGACATAATCATAGTATCATGAATACTTCCTTGAATATTAACTCCATATTTTGATAAAACTTTTTCATCAAACTTAAAATTATGAGCGACTTTAAACTTCTTTATGTTAGAGAATATTGGTTTTAGGGACTCCAATACAGTTTTTAACTCAAGCTGTTGCGGCACTCCAAGGTATCTATGTTGTAAAGGGATATAATATGCTTGGCCTTCTTCAGCACAAAAAGAAAGCCCTACCAGATTTGCTTCGTAAGTATCTAATGAATCTGTTTCAGTATCAAATGCAAAACCTTCTTTAGTTTCTAAAATTTTCACCAAACTTTCTAACTCTTTATCTGTAAAAACTGTCTTATAATCAATATTTACGGTTTTTCTTTCCACAGTTTCTACACCAATGTCTAGAGCTTTTAAAAGAGATTTAAATTCGTATCTTACAAAAAATTTATGTAAAGTTTCTTTATCCATTTCTTTACATTTTAGCTCATTTATAGAAATATTCAGGTCAAGGTCACATTTTATAGTAGCTAATTGATAAGATAACCTAAGAAGATCAATATTGTTACGCAAATTCTCACCAACTTTGCCTGCTATTTTATCTTTGTTTACTATAATATTTTCAATATTTTTATACTCTTGTAACCACTTAACTGCTGTTTTTGGACCAACTTTTGGAACCCCAGGAATATTATCTGAAGAATCTCCCATTAAAGCTAAATAATCTATAATCTGGCTAGGTTTAACTTGATACTTTTCTAAAACCTTGGGAATATCTGTTGTAGCGTCTTTCATTGAGTCATATAGCATTATATTTTCACTTACCAGCTGAGCCATATCTTTATCACCAGTAGAAATAACCACCTGATACCCCTGAGCTTCAAGCTGTTTTGCTAAAGTACCTATCACGTCATCTGCTTCGACATTTTCTTTGATAATAAGAGGAAAACCCATTTTTTTGATTATTTCATGTAAAGGCTTAATTTGAACCCTTAGTTCGTCATCCATATCCTTACGGTTTGCCTTATATTCTGGATAAATTTCGTGACGAAAACTCTTACCTTTGGGATCAAATACTACTGCAATATATTCTGTTTGATACATTACTGGTAGTTTTTTAATCATATTGATTACACCCAAGATCGCCCCTGTAGGCTCACCTTGACTATTAGTGAGCTTTGGTAGCGCGTGAAAGGCTCTAAATAAATATGACGAACCATCAACCAAAACTATTTTTTTCATGAGAAATTTTATAAAAATTTTTATCAAGCTAAATAGTAATCTATATAACCCAGTTTAGCAAACACTTAATGTCCCAAGCTTAGTTAAATATACTTAAGTCAGTTAGAGATAATTCTAAATCGATATCCAAATACCACCAATTTTCTTTACTAAAATTTTTACACTTAATAGCATCTTTATATGTCATTACTACAGTTTGTGAGTCACCAATAATAGAAAAATCTTCTTGACTAAACTTGTGATGGTCTTTAAACACTTTTTTATCTACTATATCTAATCCACAACTTTCCAAACTAGTAAAAAATTTATTTGGGTTACCAATACCTGCTACAGCAACTACTGGTTTTTTACCAAAAATTTTTATAGGTACACACCTACCTGAAGTAATATTTACAAACCTAGTAGCTGTAATTTTAGTAAATATAACATTTTGATTATAAGATACTAAGAACTCTTTATCCTTTAGATCACATTGACCAATAACTATTATACTATCTACTGATTTTAACCTTTCTATAGGCTCTCTTAGTGGTCCAGCTGGTAAACACAAACCATTCCCGAACATGCGTGTAGCGTCAACAACAACTATCTCATAATCTCTAGCTAATTTATAATGCTGTAAGCCATCATCGCTAATTATTATATCTGTATTAGGGTATTTTTTTTCAATAAACTTAACAGAGTCTATTCTTTTCGGACTGATAACTATAGGCACTTTACCACCTAAAGAATCATAAAGCATAGCAGGTTCATCACCACACTGACTAGGAAGAGTACCTTTGCTTACTTCAAAAGGATACTCAGCAGATTTAGCACCATAGCCTCTACTTATAATAGCTAGTTTTTTATTCTGTCTAAGATAATTTTCCGCCAGCTTCCTAACTACAGGAGTTTTACCTGTACCGCCTACAGAAATATTGCCAACGACAACAACAGGTATATTAGACCTATACTGAAACTGGAGTTGCTTGGTTTTACGAAAATTAGCAACTCTTGAAAAAACAATTGATAATGGTTTTAGCAAAAAACTCACAACGTTAGTCTTTCGCTGATACCATATTTTATCTAACATTTGACTTACTTAAGTCCTGATTGGTATAGTTTACTGTATAATCCATTATTTTCCAAAAGTTCTTGATGCTTACCACTTTCAACAACTTTACCTCTATCCATGACTATGATTTTATCAGCGTTTTCAACTGTACTTAACCTATGTGCTATCACTATAGTTGTACGTGAAGTAGTCAGGTTCTCAAGAGCTTGCTGAACTACTCTTTCAGATTCATTATCCAAAGCACTTGTAGCTTCATCAAATATAAGTATTGGAGCATCTTTTAATAATGCTCTAGCTATAGATAATCTCTGACGTTGTCCTCCCGAGAGCTTAGATCCATTATTACCTATACCAGTATGTATACCTTCTGGCAAAGTTTCTACAAACTCATAAGCATTAGCTTTTTTTAAAGCATCTATAACTTCTTGTTCTGTCACATCTTTATCTGTACCAAATGCCACATTATTATAAACAGTATCATCAAATAGATGTACATTTTGTGAAACCAATGATAAATGAGAACGTAGGTTTTTTAACGTTAAATCACGACTATCGACATCATCAACATAAACAACTCCATTATGTTGTGTATAAAACCTTGATATAACACTAGTAAGTGTAGTTTTTCCACTACCAGATCTACCAACAAAAGCTACTGTTTCACCTGCTTTAATGTCTACGCTTACACCGTCTAACACTTTTTGATCACCAAATGAAAAACTTAAATCCTTAATACTAACGTTGCCTTTAACCTTCGTTAGTTCTTTACTTCCAGTCTCTTTTTCACTTGGATAATCAAGTATATAAAAAATATCTTCTGTAGCTGCTACAGCTTTTTGAATAACAACATTTACTTTAGTTAAGTTTTTAATAGGCTTTAATATAGCCGCAGCTGCTGCAAAAAATGAAGCAAATGAACCAGCTGTTAACCATGAAGCTCCACTTTCATTAGTGCCAAAGATTGCTATAGTAAATAAAGAAAGAGCCAAAACTAATGATGCAATAATTTGTATAACAGGAGAAGTCAGAGCATCCAAAGCTATAGTTCTAATTTGTTGTGAATATGTGTAATCTAAATTTTTAAAAAATTTATTTTCTTGCTTTTTTTCTGCTCCAAAAATTCTTATCTCTTTATAATTTCTAAGTGTCTCTTCTGCAGTATGAGTGACATCCCCCATTGATGACTGAGTATTTCTACTTAGAGTTCTAAATTTTTTATTTATCACTGTTATAAATAAACCCAAAAAAGGGCCAACTATAATCAAAAATAAAGATAATTGCCAACTTGAAACTACCATCACTATTATCAAGCCAATTACAAAAGTACCATCTTGAACCACAGTAATAACTGCTGTAGAGGTAGCTTCTGTTACTTGATCAACATTGTATAATAATCTAGATATAATTTGCCCTATGGAATGCTTATCAAAAAAACTTGCAGGTAGGTTTGTAAATCTTTTATATATATCTTTTCTAAACTTATATACAACCTTTTGCCCTAAGGAGCCTATGAAATACTGTGAAATAAAAGAGCCTATAGATCTTAACCCCAGCAGTCCTACCATACCCAAACCCATCAACATTAATATTTGACCACTTTGCTTAGTAATATCTCCATCAGGCCCAAAGCCATAGTTTAAAATAGGATTTATCAAATAAATCATCGCAGCATCAGCTGCTGAAAAAAAGATACTACCAATCGCGGCAAGCACTAAAAAATACCATAGGTGACTTACTTGCTTAAGTAACCTTTTATAAAGTGCTGTCACCTTTTCTTTATTTGCGTTGCCTGAAAGATTACTAGAGGAACCTTTTAACTCTATTTTATCTATTAAATTTGCCATATAACCGCTAAAAAGGTACAAAAGCACCGAAAAACCTAAATACATAAATCAACATTATACACTTTTTTCTGTTAACATAAACAGACAAATAACCTTAGCTTTAGCTCGATGAAAACTTATCTAGTAGGTGGTGCTGTTAGAGATATGTTACTTGGATTAATTCCAAAAGATAAAGATTGGGTAGTTGTCGGTGCCACTCCAGAAAAAATGCAGGAACTAGGATTTAAAAAAGTTGTATCAAGCTTTCCAGTTTTCATCCACCCCATAACAAAACAAGAATATGCTCTAGCTAGGACCGAACGTAAAATTTCTAAAGGCTATCACGGTTTTAAGCCAGAATTTTCTATAACTACAACTTTAGAAGAGGACCTAAAACGACGTGACTTAACTATTAACTCAATAGCTTTAGACGAAAATAATAATATCATTGACCCTTTTAATGGCCAACAAGATATAAAAAATAAAATTCTCAGACATACTTCAGAGGCCTTCTGTGAAGATCCGCTTAGAGTGGTTAGACTAGCTAGATTTAAAACACAATTATGTGAATTTAACTTTCAAATAGCAGATGAAACAAAAAAGGTGGTCAATAACATATTAGAGTCTGACGAGCTTCTACATATAGCAAAAGCACGTCTGTATATGGAGTTTATAAAATCACTAAAAAATCCTCGGGTTTTTTTTGAGTCACTAAATGAATTAAAATCTTTAGAAATACTCTTTCCTAGTATTCATAAACAATTAAACTTAATACCTTCCGGAAACTTTTTTCACCATAATCTATACAGGTTAGCAACTACTGATATAAAAATAGCTTTAACTTTCTTTAACATAGATCCAAATCTATTAAACAGCATTAGAAAAGAATTATTCTTAACGAATAATCAATATAAATTAATAGTGGCTGTCAATAACATCCACACCATACTTAAATCTAAAGAAAAAAATGATCCAAAAAAAATCTTATCGCTATTAAAAAATGCAAACCTGTTAAGAGATAAGTGTCTATTTAGCAAAACCATGAAAGCATATTTACGTTTAATAAAAATTTTGTGCCAAGACGAAAATATACATAAGCCAATAACTAAACTTAAGCTACTTAAAAAATTAGTTTCAGATATAAATAAATTAGATATTAAATGCTTAGTGAACTCGACACCGACAAATTTACTCAAACCAAGAGTTTATCAACTACATTTAGATATTGTCAAAAACTATATTTTTTATGATACAATAATTTAATGTTTGAACCAAAAAATAATATATTTTATTGAATTCAAAAATGAAAAGGTTTGATAATTTAATATTCCCAATTAATACTTTAGTTTGTACGCTAGCTATCATAACTACTGTATTTACAATTATAGTACTAAATTGGAAGCCATGCCCTATGTGTTTGCTACAGCAATTTAGTGTAATTACAGTAGCAATCTTTAGTATTCTAGGGTGGGTTAAAAAAAAGCCCGTTATTTTTTCTTTGATAATTAGAATTATTATTTTCGCAGTTATTATCGCGGGGCTTTATGTAGCTGCATATCAAACATATATTCAGTATTTTTCAATAAATGCATCAACATATGACAGCTCATGTGGTATGTTAGATAATACTCTGATCATCCAGGCTACAAAAGCTTTTACAGGTGCTGTAGAAAACTGTTCTGATATTTCCGAAGAAATTTCTGGTATCAGCTTAGCAGTCTATAGCTTAATGTTCTTTACAAGTTTATTAATCATAAATACAATTTCTTTTTTTATGATTCTTTTTAAAAAGGTAGAAAAATAGATGTTAGATTACAAAAAAATTCTGTCCAATACAAAACAGAAAATTCATGCTAGTAAAAAAAATTATTTAGCTTTTACTATAACGACTTTAGTACTAGCCTGGCTAATCTTGGGAAACATTGGTGTTTCAATAGCTATTGTATACTTTATATTTCAATTCGGATTTATAAAGAAACAACTTTCAAGACTAAAGGATAAAAAAGTTGCATCTATTGCTGTTGTAGTTGGAGCGGCTTTAATATTTGGAGGAATATTTAGCTTTACAAGCTTTGTACAAAGCTTAATCAAACATGGGATGGCATCATATGTGCCTCAACCAGTAGCTGTAACTTCGTCTGTAGTTGAAGAAACACAGTGGAAGCAAATAATCAATACTATTGGTGAAGCCCAAGCTGTTCAATCGACCGAAATATCATCTCAATCAGGTGGTATTGTCAGCGAAATACATTTTAAAAGTGGCCAAGAAGTGAAAAAAGGAGATCTACTTTTTAAACTTGACACAAGTCAATTAAAAGCAAATTTAGAAGAAGCTCTTGCAAAACTAAAACTTGCCAAATTAACTAAAGATAGATACGATCAACTAGCTGAACAAAAAGCAACTTCTAAAGAGACTGCTGATAAAGCTGATGCTGATTATTTATCTAATATAGCACAAGTACAAAATATTGAATCCCAAATAGCTTTCAAAGTAGTCAGAGCGCCTTTTGATGGTAAGATAGGTATTAGAAATATAAGCTTAGGTCAGTATTTTAATAATGGGGATAGCGCAGCTACATTGACAAAAATAAATCCTATATTTATAACCTTCCCAGTACCACAAAACAAAGTCAGTCTAATTAGCGTTGGTCAAGAAATAAGCTTCTACTCAGACTCTTTTCCAGGAGAAACTTTTAAAGCAAAAATTACTGCCATGAACTCATTTATCAACCAAACGAACAGATCAATCATGGTTCAAGCTACTTACGATAATCCTGATCGTAAGATTTTCCCAGGCATGTTTTTAACAGTCCATGTAAACTTACCACCAAAGGAAAACTCCATAGTTATACCAAGAAATGCTGTTTCTTATAGTCTATATGGTGAATCTGTATATACTTTAAAGCCCGCACTTAACCCAGATGGTAAACCCCAAAAAGCCTCTTATACATCAACCGCTAATGGGAGCATGGAAACTGTAAATACAGATAAAATCTTATATAAAGTAGGCCAAGTAAACATACAAGTTCTAGACACCAGAAATAACTTAGCTCTAGTATCTGGACTTAAAGCTGGCACTACGATAGTTACATCTGGGCAAAACAAAGTTCGTAAAGGTACCAACGCTGTAATAAATAATGATGTGAAAATAGACAATAACATCTACGACGAAGGGATACAGTAATGAAACTTATTGATATCTTCATCAGAAAACCAGTCTTATCACTTTCAATAAGCTTTATGATTATCGTTGTCGGTATTGGCTCTTTTTTCACATTACAGATTAGACAATATCCATATATAGATAGTGCAACAATAACCATAACAACCAGTTATCCAGGAGCTAACCCATCTACAATCCAAGCGTTTGTAACTAGGCCCCTTGAATCATCTGTTGGCACCTCAAAAGGTATCGACTACATGACTTCTGAGTCTGCTTTAGGTACTAGTAGTATTACTGTATACGTTAAACTTGGGTATAATTCCAACGATGTACTATCAGAAGTAGTCCAGAACGTCAATGCTGTATTAAATAGGCTTCCTCAAGATGCCTATTCTCCTTCGATTAAATTAAATCCAGCTGATAATTTCCCCTCTTTGATACTTGCTTTTACCAGTAAGTCTATGAATACATCTGAGATATCAGCTTATGTAAACTCTGAACTAAAACCTAAACTACTAGCTCAGGGGGGGTTAACAGATGTTAACATTTGGGGGTTTAAACCATACGCTATGCGTATATACCCAAATAAAGAACATATGGCAGAATATGCAATAACTCCAACTGAGCTAGCAACAGCAGTTGGATCCAATAGCTTAGTTTCTGCTGGCGGACAAATTCAAGGACCATACCTAAATTATACTCTTAATCCTGAAACAAGCATGTCATCCTCTCAAGAATATGAAAACCTGATTATAAAAAAATCTGGTGATCAAATAATCAGATTAAAAGATGTCGCTAAAGTAGAACTTGGTGCACAGGATTATAATTCATCTGTAACTTTTGATAATAAAAATGCTGTTTTGGCTGGCGCTGTAGTTTCTCCGGAAGAGAATCCTCTTACAGTAGTAAGTAAACTCGTTGATCAGCTGCCAAGTATAAAAGCAAGCTTACCAAATGGTTTAGATGTTGATATTGCCTACAATAGCACTCTTTATATAGAAAGCTCTATTGATGAAGTTATACATACTTTAATAGAAGCTGTAATTATTGTATCAATTGTGATGTTTTTATTTTTAGGTTCACTTAGAGCTATTATTGTACCGATTATTGCTATTCCGTTATCTATCATAGGAGCTTTTTTCTTTATGAAGATTATGGGATTTTCAATAAACTTGCTGACCTTATTAGCTATGATTCTCGCTATTGGTCTAGTAGTTGATGATGCTATTGTAGTACTTGAAAATATTTATAGACACATCGAAGAAGGTATGGAACCTTTCGCTGCATCTATTAAAGGGGCTCGTGAGATAGCTAATCCTGTAATATTAATGACATTAACCTTAGTGGTTGTGTACGCCCCTATTGGGATGATGGGTGGATTTACAGGTCAGCTATTTACAGAGTTTGCCTATTCTCTTGCCGGTTCAGTTTTAATATCTGGGCTTGTTGCTTATACACTTTCTCCTATGATGTGCTCAAAAGTACTTAACCGTGAAATGATGAGCTCAAAACTGGTGGTCTTTATAGATAGATTTTTTAGTAAATTAACAGCTAAATATAAAGCTCTTTTAGAATTTATATTAGAAATTAAGCCAGCAATAGCTATAGTTGGTATAATAGTCCTTGCTAGTTGTTTTATTATGATTAGAGGTGTTAAATCAGAGCTAGCTCCTAATGAAGACCAAGGTTTTTTAGGTATAATGGGTACAACTCCCTCATCAGCCAACATTAACTATTTAGAAACGTTTAGTAAACCACTTGAAAAAGTATTAGATGAAACCCCTGGTAAAGAAAATGTCTTTATACTAAATGGTGTTATGGGTTCAAATGTAATATTTGGTGGCTTTATAATGAAACCATGGGATGATCGTACCATTTCTCAGGGTAAAGTTGCAAATATAGTCCAATCAAAAGTTACCGATCTTCCTGGTATTCAAACTTATACATACCAAACACCTTCTCTTCCAGGGATACCACGTGGAGCTCCTATGTCATTAGTTATTCAAAGCATCAATGATTATGAAGCTATAAATGAAGTGACAAATAACCTAATTAGTAAGATGATGAAAAGTGGTTTGTTTGTATTTGCTCAAAGTGACCTTAAATTTGATAACCCTGTCATAGATATCGATATAGATCGTGAAAAAGCTGGTATGCTTGGCATTACTATGTCAGATATCGCTAGAACTCTTAGTTATTCATATGCTGGAGGCTACATCAATTACTTCTTTTTAAAAGGTTATAGTTTCCAGGTAATTCCACAGTTAGCCCGTAATGAAATGCTCACCCAAGAGCAACTAAGCAATATTTATATCCGTTCAGATGCTACTGATAATCTGTTTAACTCTGAGTTACCATTATCAGCTTTACTTAGTTTCCGTACAGAAGGCCAACCTCTTACATTAAATACATTCCAACAGCTCAACTCTGCAACAATTTCCGCTGTTATGTCACCAGGAGTAACTCAAGGCCAAGCTATAGACTATGTTGAGAAGTTAGCAAAAAGTGAACTTACTGAAGGGTTCTCTTACAACTTCTCAGGATCTGCACGTCAATATATTGAAAATGGTAACACTATGATGGTTGCTTTTGGTTTTGCTATTATTCTTATATTCTTAGCTTTAGCAGCTCAGTTTGAGAGCTTTAGAGATTCATTAGTAATCCTTGTAACCATACCAATGGCAATATCTGGAGCACTAATTCCCTTATACCTAGGGCAATATTTAGGAGCTGGTTGGGCTTCATTAAATATATATACACAACTAGGTTTAGTAACACTAATAGGACTGATCTCAAAACAAGGGATCATGGTAGTTGAGTTTGCTAACCACTTACAAAAAGTAGATGGTCTTAACAAATATGATGCAATTGTGAAATCATCATCCCAACGTCTTAGACCAATACTTATGACTGTATCAGCAATGGTTGTAGGTGTTATACCACTTGTAACTTCTTCAGGAGCTGGTGCAATTAGTAGAAACTGTATAGGTGTTGTTATTTCTAGTGGGCTAGTGATAGGAGCAATGTTCTCATTATTCGTTTTACCTGTGGTGTACATGTACATAGCCGAAGATAAAACTCTTGCTGTTAAAAAAGAAAAAGAACAACAAAAAATTATCGATAATCTATCTAATGAGCAACATTAGAACTTTTCTACAATTTAACCTGAAACTGAAACTCCTTTATTTCGCAATTGTTCTATAGTTCTTTCGAAATCGACTTCATTTAAACAATGTTTTGCCAAAGAATTTTTATCAAAAAAAGTATTTTGGAAACTATGATCCGGATGTGCAAATTCCTTTTCAGGATACCCATAATTCTTATATCTTTCATCCTTACCTAAATTACCACATATCCTCTCAATCCACTTTCCCACTTCTGTATACATTTCCCAAACATGCGGGTTTTTTTGTTTACTTTTATCCATTTTAATGCCAGTTTGATCTGGATCTAGGTTTGTTAGATACCATCTATCTTGTAGAAATCCTTTTCCAGAATGGTTATCTGTTGTGACATTTATATCACCTATAATAGTTTTATATACTTTATATACTCTTATAGATGTTGTTCTTGGATTATAAAAGACAATATCCCTGAGGTATACCCCTGATCTAGATAGTGGATTGCGAGAATCAAATTCTTTTTTAGATACGACCTTATGACCAACGATTTCATCATCATATTGATTAATTTTATTTTGCTGCCTTTGATAGTAATCATAACTTTGATGTTTCTCCAATCCGTACATAATTATATGTTCGAAACTCATACCACCTACATGAAGACACCCCGAAGCTAAATCACGGCATACCGAATCAGGGTCATTTCTATGGTAAAATCTATTTGCGCTTCCTATTGTACCTTCACGCTTTTGTACAGCCTGCCTTTTAGATTCTTCATAGAAATTTTTTAATTTATTTCACCTTCTTTAAATTGCTCGCCAAGTGTACCTGGTCTATTTATTATCATAAATTTAGGGTAAAATTTTTCTGGTAGATTGAAAGCTGCCATTGCTGCTCTCTGTAAACATTTATCGTAATCAATTACACCAGGGACACCAATATTATTTTCGTTTATAAAAAACTTATCGTATCTTGGTTTAAACTTTTCATCTCCATGGTATATATTAGAAGAATGTAAACTTTGAACTTCATAAATGACGCTCTGTTCTTTATTTGCACTGTAATCTATAACAAAGCTATACTCAAAGTCTTTTTGTGGTATGAATTGAATAGGTTCTATTTTCTCATTCACAGCTTTATTATCAAATCGCATACCAGACAAATCTTTTGAATAAGGTTGAAATTGTGCTTTATCACCTATTCCAATAGTTATTCCACCAACAAACTGTTGTTCTTGATACTTCTCAGCATCCTGTTGTTCTTGATACCGTTTTTCTTTCAAGCCACGAAACGTTGGTGTACCACAATCCTCTTGATCACTGAACAAATTTAAAACGGATGATGTTTTTTGAGTACTTATTTGTTGGTATATTTGTTCATTTTTATTATCAATAATTTTTAACGCATACGGCTCTAGTGCATTTTCCACAGTACGCTGTCCAAGGACACAACACATTGTTCTAGTGTTGGATATATAATCCCTAAGACCATCATAGCCAAGGTCTAATATTAATAGAGTTATATCTATACTTCCAGGCTTAAAATATAAAGTTATTTTACGTCTTTTATTGTTAATTTCTTCTGTTAAATACCAAGCATGTTTATGTTTAGATACACATTCTTTCCACTCATTGTCACTTGGGTTTAAACTAAAAACGTTAAAATATCTATTTCCTAAGACACTAGCTATATTTACTTTCTCAAGATTTAAGTTTTTGATTTTTTTTATTTGCAATAAAACACTGTACATTTTAAATGACTATTAATTCCTTTACTTTCATCATGGCACATTAAACAGGTAATTAATTTAAATTCACCTACACTAACTTACTACCATTTCCATTACTGACTCTATAAATATATAGGTTTAAAATTAAATTATAACTATCAAAATTTGATACTACCTATTAAATTCAAATAGCTTCTCATCTTCAACCTTTTTGCCAGTATAGAAATAAGTAACATACTTGATCAATTTATTTCTGATACATTAGTATTTCACTGGCAATTCAAGGAGTTATTTAACTTCAAAAACTATATTTAATCGCATCCGATACTATTAATATCTTTTGTTCATAAATCCTAAAAAAGTAGTTAAATTAAATATTGCTAATCTATAAAATAAAAGCTACTATACGTGTTTGTTACTTAATATATAACTTATCTTTATGCATAACGAATCACATTTACCAAATCAGAAACTTTTAATTATTATGGCTTGGATCATCTGTCTAATTGCAACTCTAAACTATAGCTATGATTTCTTTATTAGAGCTGCCCCTGGAGTAATGTCGCATAGTTTAGCAGATGCTTTTAATATCAACAGTGCAAAAATAGGTTGGTTGTCTTCAGCTTATTTTATTTCGTATACTTTAATGCAAATTCCAGCAGGAGTTATAATAGATAAATATAATCGCAAGACTGTAATAGGTGTGGCTACTGGTCTATGCGTGTTAGGTAATTATTTATTTTCTGCTACAAACTATTACGAGGTTGCCTTCACAGGTAGAATACTAATGGGGATTGGTTCAGCATTTGGATTTATTGGTGCTGCTAAAATGGCTGCTATGTGGTTACCTCAAAGATTTTTCTCAACGTTTATTAGTTTTACAACAATTGTAGGAATTCTAGGAGGCTTAGTAACTGACACTGTATTATCTTCTTTAGTAAATAATTTTGGGTGGAAACAAGGTAATAATGTATTTACCTACTTTGGAGTAGTACTCTTTATATTAATAATTATTTTTATAAAAGATAACCCTAAACATGTACAAAAGTTTTCTCACATTAATGAAAGTAGCTTCAAACAAGCTACTTTGAGGTTACTAAGCATCTTGACTAACGTCAGATTTTGGGTTGCTAGTACAGTAGGGGCTACTATGTTTATGCCTATAAATGTTTTAGGCTCACTTTGGGGAGTTAGTTTTATCCAAACAAAATTGAATGTACCCGAAGTCATAGCCTCTCATATTAATAGTTTTTTATTTATAGGTGCAGCGGTCGGATTTGGTATCTTTGGAATAATTGCAGCTTATACTAATCGTTTTAGACTAATGATTATTATTAGTCTTTCAAGCTTAGCTATTCTTACAAGTATATTAATGTATATACCTCTTGATAGGAATACCTTTATACTCTTATATTTTTTATTAGGCGCTATGATTGGTCCTCAAGCAATTACTTTCACTATAGCTAAAGTTATATCACCACCAGGGGCTTCCGGGTCAAGCACAGCGTGTGTAAATATAGTTAACAACCTCATACCTATAGTACTATTACCAACAATAGGCTATATTCTATCAAGACATGGATCTATGATATCAGGCTCAAACCTTTATGATATTACAAGCTACCAACATGCTTTTATTACTATCTTAATACCTACAATAATATGTCTACCAGTAGCTATGTTTCTACCCAAGAGAATTAAAATTTAAATTGTCATAAGGTCATCAGGATAAGGATTTAAATAACTTTGTTTATTCAAATAAGGCAATTCGAGTTCCAATAAATACATCTTAATGATACTTACTGGAACATCCCAAGCTACTTTACTATCTTTGTACTTATTAAGAATTTCTTGTAAATATTGGCGTTGCGATTTCGAAATTTTTTTATTTATTTCTCTTAAGACATTCTGTAAAGCCATATAATGAGCTCCTCTTCCTACAGGCTTATCCATAGCTTGCATAAAAAATTCTATATACTTACTCTTAAGCGTCTGTAGATTTAAGCTTTGTGAGTAATCCGATAACATATTGCCTAACTCTTTTTTTAACTTATTGTTATATAAACGTAACAAAACTTTATGTTTTGAATGATACTCCATCATTTGTGCTATATTTTCACAATTCATAAAAGTAGTTTTAAGATCATAGTAACAAAATACCTTTCTCAAGAAGTGATCACGTAACGTTTTATCTGTAAGTCTACCATCATCTTCTAAAGGTAGTAATGGATCATATTCTCGTAACGCTTTAACAAATATACCGTCTGCTTTAGTTCCAGTATAATTATGCTGCGCGTCAAAAACTCTTGCTGTTTGAACTCCACAGCTAGGAGACTTTGTTCGCAGAATAAATCCATAAACAGTATCCAGTTTAGAGATTATTTGCTCAATGCCTGAATTAATTTTATCAGTCATATCATCATGCATTTTACTAGTTTTTACAGCTAAAAAATTTTTTGTGGCATCTTCGACTAGAAATAAAGTAGGTCGGGGAACACCTAAACCTGCTGCAATCTCTGGACAGACTACTTTATAATCAAAATAGTTTGCATAAACGCCTGTTATGTATGATTTATGACAATTACCACCATTAAAACGAACATTATTACCAATTAAACAACTACTAACACCTATAGGGATTTTTTTCATTTAAAGCTCGATTGTAAAAAACATTTTACCTCTAATTATAAGATAAACCCTATTTTTTTCAATTAGCTCTAAAATACCATTACAAAACACTCTCTGGGTGTGCCATACAGAAAGTAAAGGTAAATAAAATGTAAAACGCCATAAATACCAGAGAATCTTTAGAACACAAATAAGGGTAAATTTATAAAAGAGTATTTTTTCAAAGCGCTGACTTAGCCTTATCACGGCACATGAATCAACTGTTACCGTTGCTTCCTTCCGGACCTGGCGGGGTTCACAATCTATCATTGCGTGGAAACCAAGTCAGCAGGCTACATATTACTAGAGATAAATTTAAATTACAAGTTCTCATTGCAAATTCCATTATTGCTCATAAATTGGTATTATTTAGCAAAGTGAATTTTTAAATAAATGTTAAACAAATGATCATCGTAATTTCCCCTGCAAAGAGCCAAAACTTTGAGTCAAAAAAAGCAAATTATAATTTTACGCAACCAGAATTTAAGCAAGAAATCAAAGAGTTGATAAATAAGCTCAAACACTATGAAATTGAAGAAATTGAAAAGTTAATGAAAATAAGCCCTAAATTGGCACAAGAAGTTTTTGATAAGCATAACAGTTTTGAACCAACTAACTTCGATAGCACAAACTCAAAAGCTGCTGTATTTACTTTTAATGGTGATGTTTATAAAGGTTTAAATGCTGAAACTTTAGATGAAAAAACTATCAACTATGCTCAAGAGCATTTACTAATGTTATCTGGTTTGTACGGACTCTTACGCCCTCTTGATCTAATGCAAGCATATAGATTAGAAATGGGTACAAAAATCAAAATAGACAATAAGATACTATACAAATACTGGCAGAATAAGATAACTACTCAGTTAAATAGGCTTTTTGAAAACCAAGAGAATAAAACTTTAGTAAACTTAGCTTCTAATGAGTATTCTCAAGCTATTGATAAAAAGCTTTTAAAGGCTAACTGGCTAGATATAGACTTTAAGGAAAATAAAAATGGCTCTTACAAAACCATAGGCATATACGCAAAAAAAGCTCGTGGCTTAATGGCTAGATTTATCCTTGAAAATAGA
The DNA here is from genome assembly GCF_012222825.1 of Allofrancisella frigidaquae. NCBI lineage: Bacteria > Pseudomonadati > Pseudomonadota > Gammaproteobacteria > Thiotrichales > Francisellaceae > Allofrancisella > Allofrancisella frigidaquae. The sequence continues at coordinate 1,421,161 of NZ_CP038017.1, forward strand.
GTCAAGAATATCCAAGATATTAAAAATTTTAAGGTTGAGGGCTACCAATATAATCCTGAATTTTCCCACAGTAACCTTTTTTGTTTTACTAGATAGTTATGAAAATCAAAATTTTATCACTAGGTGAAAAACCACCTAAGTGGGTAACAGATGGTTTTGAAGAGTACAAAAAACGCCTTAGTAAAGCCATACCTGTTGAACTTATAGAATTACCTATAGCAAAGCGTACTAAAACTGGTAACCCTACTCTATGGTTAGAACAGGAGGCAAAGACTATACTAAACCGGCTTAGTGACAATGACTATCTAGTTATATTAGATGTTCAATCTAAGCTAATATCTACTGAGGAATTAGCTAACAAAATGCAAAATTGGAAACTTAACAACCCAAATATTGTAATTTTGATTGGAGGACCAGATGGTATTGATCAAAGCATTAAAAACTTAGCTAAAGATAAAATTTCTATTTCAAAAATGACTTTTCCACATCCTATAGTTAGGATAATAATAGCAGAGCAAATATATAGGGCACACACTATTTTAGAAGGACACCCGTATCATAAATAACAAGAATATTATTAAAATCTAACAAGTTCAAAACCATTTATTCTCTAGCTTTTCTAAAGCTCATATTATAAAATGTTTCCGTCTTTAAGAGGAGATATAACAACAAATCAAAGGAATAAAATATGCGCTTAAAAATGAAAGTAATTTCTACCTTAACTTTAGCTTTGATAAATACTGCAGCGTTTGCTAACTGTAGTACTGAAGAAGTTAACACAGGTTGGACAGCTAGTATCAAATTTAGTTGTGATAGAGATACTGACTTAGTTAAAAACCCTATTAGCTTTAAACTAACTAATGGAGTAAAAGTAAATAGCGTTTGGAACCTAGGTAATACTGACCTAGAGACTAATGGTAGTTCTGTATCTATAACTTCGAAGGATTGGAGTGGTAACCCAACGATTCTAAAAAAAGGAAAATCTGCTACTATACAATTTTCTCCTAGTGCTCCTGATTTTAGTGTTCAAGATTTTAAAGCTGGTTTAGCGGATCCTGTTGATCCTGTTGATCCTGTTGATCCTGTTGATCCTGTTGATCCTGTTGATCCTGGTTCAGAATACCCACAATATTCGGAAGCTACTACATACAAAAGTGGAGATATAGTTAAAAAAGATGGAAAACTTTATCGTTGTAAAGACGGAGTAGCAGCTTGGTGTTCAGGAGCAGCTTGGGCTTATGCTCCAGGTACAGGAAGTGCTTGGTATATGGCTTGGGAAGATTATGACCCTAGCAACCCTGTTGATCCAGTTGATCCAGTTGATCCAGTTGATCCAGTTGATCCAGTTGATCCAGTTGATCCAGTTGATCCAGTTGATCCAGTTGATCCAGTTGATCCAAGTAATGAATATGTAACTACCCAAGCAGAACTAGATGCAAAAGAAGCTGAATTAACTAGTGATCCATTGATGACTGAAATTAAAAACTCGATCCGAACTAGAGATAATAATATTGTCGAAGCAGTTAAAGCTAAAGATCCTAGCAACCCAGAAAACGTAAAAAGAGTTGAGAGTATAATTTCTGAAAAAGATTGGGATTACATATTTCCTAAACGATCACCAGAGTATACTTACGAAAACTTTTTAAAAGCTGTTGCTAAATTTCCAGCTTTCTGTGGAAGTTATGATGATGGTAGGAATGCTGATGCCATCTGTCGTAAGTCACTAGCTACTATGTTTGCTCATTTTACTCAAGAAACTGGTGGTCACACAATACACTGGGAAGTTCCAGAATGGCGTCAAGGTCTAGTTCATGTCCGTGAAATGGGTTGGGATGAAAACATGCGTGGTGGCTATAATGGTGAATGTAACCCTGATACTTGGCAAGGAAAAACTTGGCCTTGTGGAAAGTTTGAAAATGGTGATTTCAAGTCATATTTCGGTAGAGGCGCGAAACAGTTAAGTTATAACTATAACTATGGTCCTTTCTCAGAAGCTATGTATGGTGATGTAAGAGTGTTATTAGACAATCCAGAATTAGTTGCAGATACATGGTTAAACCTAGCTTCTGCTGTGTTTTTCTTTGTATACCCGCAACCTCCAAAACCTTCTATGCTACACGTAATTGATGGCACATGGAAACCAAACGCTGCTGATAAGACTAACGGATTAACCCCAGGATTTGGTGTTACAACCCAAATTATCAATGGTGGTGTAGAATGTGGTGGCAGCGTAGAGGTTGCTCAATCTATGAACCGTATCAACTACTATGAGAATTTTGCTAAATACCTAGGTGTAGAAATACCAGCAGATGAAGTATTAGGTTGTAAACTAATGAAACAATTTGATGCTGCAGGCGCTGGTGCTACTAGCATCTACTGGGAAGAGGACTATAGTTGGGTAGCTAAAAACCCTGAAGGTAAATCTTATGCATGTAAACTAGTGGGTTACCAAACACCATTTTCAGCTTTCAAAGCTGGTGACTACACTAACTGTGTTAAGCATTTCTTTCCAGATATAATTATTAAAAAATAATCTTAAATAACTATTTTTCATTAAGATCAATTTCTGCTTTTGCTCAAAGCCAAAGCTTCTAAATAACTTTCTAAAACTTTTTGTACCCTAGTATTTATAATATAAAAATCTGATTTGAGTAACCAAAAGACTTACACTTTTTTGTTAGAAATAGAAAATTCTATTAACTTGTGGTAAAGATATTGAAGGCACCCTAACTCCAGTATTTACCCATTGGCCTGTATATCTATGTCTACACTCTAGTACAACATGGTTAGCTAAGGCTCTAAACCTAATTGCACGCATATTATGAAAAAGATGAGACAAATTAAAGGTGTCCACTTCTTTGAGGTTAAAATTATCCACGTTCTCCTCCTCATCAATATAACCATCTCCGAACAAGCCTTCTACATCCAAAACACATGTAGCACCCAAATAACTTATTCTATAACTAATACGGCTCATATTCATAAGAGGTATCTCAAAAAATCTATCATTATCAATTAATTGGGCCATCTATCCAATCACGGCTCTTTTCACAGGAAATTATTACTGGATTAGAAACACAATCATAATTAACATTAAAAATTGTTCGATCATCACTCTCCTCCACCCGATCAAAAATATAACCAATGCCATTATGATAGTATGAAAAAGAGTCCATAATAGCACGTATTGAATTTCTATCTTGACTCAAATTAAATGAACCAATAAAGTATGGTTCTTCAGTTTGGATATCATAGATAATATACTCTCTTTCTACCAGTAAATTTTCTGCGTATGGACTATTTAAATCAGGTAAGTCAACAAAATGTGTATAAGGCCCTCCTGGTATAAGCCTTAACCTATATGTTTGAAAAGGTACAACTCTAAGAGTTTTTTTCTTAATACGAGAATAAGTGCCTCCTGATTTCTTATCTCCTCCATCAGGAGGTTGATTAGGAGGAAGACCACCAACTCCACCTCCTAAAACACTTTTATTTGCTCCAGTGAAATTTGAAGGTAAATGTGCTCTAGCCATGCCTAACATAGAAGCTTTCATTGTGCCTTTCGGTCTAGAAGCTAAAAATGGTGAAAGCGAGAAATTACCAAATACTTGGTTAGGTAATTCACCATTCATTAATTTAAACTCGTTAATACTCGGATTATAGCTATTTCCAATTTTTTTATTTCTTACTGGGTCTAAGCCTAAATCTACATTTTCTTGAGTTAATTGTTTTTCGAGTTTCGCAAAACAAGAAAATATATAAGAGCTATGTGAGTTTACAAACACTGTTGTATCAAAATTTTCTTTGATAAAAAAGCATCTTATCTTTCTCTCACTAAGCTTTTTTATTATATCTATAAGCTGAGAATAAGATTCAGCTAAATTATTTAAGCTCCACACTACTAAAGTGTCACCTCTTTGAAGACGCTTCATGGCTTTATTTAACCCTTCTATTTTAGCTTCATCTCCAAAAACATAATCCTTATATATACGTCTTTTCTCTACTCCATATTCTCTTAAAGCATTAAATTGTAAATGTTTTTGGCAATTTGTATTTCCTAATACGAAACGTATGTATCCAATTAGCATCATGACCATTCATTAAGTGTGAATAAATTATTTTAACATATATAATATTTTAAATAAATTTAATTAATAAATTAAACTAATTAATTTATATTTTTATTAAGGTTTTAAAGCTATTATTTATCACCCTGCTTTTTATCATCTAATGACCGTCTTTAGCTTAATTATACCGAGAATAATTAGTATAAACTCAAAATAATTCCAAATAGTTTAGAAGGTGAAATAGAGGTTATCTACTACTAAACCCTATCAAAAACTCTCCATACCTTATCAAATTTGCCATATATAAAGTAACACGCCTAATCTATATATTTACCTATGCAAATTATTAATAACAATTTAAAGCAGGAAAAACTTATGAAACTAAAAATGAAACTTATTACAACTACTATTCTAGCTCTAATAAGTACAGCATCATATACTCAGGCATATGATATAGATGGATTTGATAAAAGTAGAGGTATTGATCTTTCAATATATGAAAATTATGTTGACCAGGATAGCCAAAGTAATTCAATAGCTCCTGTAAATTCAAGTGATAAATACGTTACTACCCAAAAAGAATTAGATGCTAAAGAAGCTGAGTTAACTAATGATCCAAAACTGCTACAAATAAAAAGCTCTATTAAAACTAGAGATAACAAAACTGTTGAGGCCGTCAAAGCTAAAGCTACTAGCAACCCAGGAAATGTAAAGCTAGTTGAAAAGATAATCTCTGAAGCAAATTGGAATTACCTATTCCCTGATAGAGCTCCTGAATACAGCTATGAAAATTTTCTAAAAGCTGTAGCTAAGTTTCCAGCTTTCTGTGGTAGTTATAATGATGGCAGAGATGCTGAGGCAATATGTCGTAAATCACTAGCTACTATGTTTGCTCACTTTACTCAGGAGACTGGCGGCCACGATGCTTCTAAATCTAGCATCACTCCTGAGTGGCGTCAAGGTTTAGTTTTCTTACGTGAATCTGGATTTACTGAAGAATCTAGAGATGGCTATAACCAAGAATGCGATCCAACAACATGGCAAGGTGAAACTTGGCCTTGCGGTAAATTCGAAGATGGTACATTCAAATCGTACTTCGGTAGAGGAGCGAAACAACTAAGTAATAACTATAACTACGGTCCTTTCTCACAAGCAATGTTTGGTGATGTAAGGGTATTATTAGATAATCCAGAGCTAGTTGCTGATACTTGGTTAAATTTAGCTTCTGCAGTATTCTTTTTTATTTACCCACAACCACCAAAGCCATCCATGCTGCATGTAATTGATGGAACATGGGAGCCAAATACTGCTGATAAAGCTAATGGTTTACTTCCAGGATTTGGTGTAACAACTCAGATCATCAATGGTGGTGTAGAATGTGGAAAGGGTATAGAGGCTCCCCAATCTAAAAACCGTATCAACTATTATGAAAACTTCGCTAAATACCTTAAAGTAGATATGCCTGCAGATGAGGTTTTTAGTTGTAAAGCTATGAAACCTTTTAATGCTAGTGGTGCTGGAGCTATTAACATTTACTGGGAAAAAGACGATAGTTGGGTAGCTGAAAACCCTAAAAATGAATCTTATACATGTAAATTAGTAGGATACCAAACTCCGTTTTCTGCATTTACACCAGGAGATTACACTAAGTGTGTTAAACACTTCTTTCCTGACATAGTTATTAAATAATAAGACTGTACTAAACCTTACTTATTTAAGTTAACGCTTTTTATACTAAAACTTCTGAAAATACTCTTTAAAAAGCTCTTTATATTTAACTAACTCAGCGTATGTAAGTAAAAATACACCATCGCCACCCTCACTAAAACTTAACCAAGTAAATGGGATATCTGGGCACATCTCCATCAAAGCATACTGACTATTTCCAACTTCTACAATTAAAACCCCATTTTCAGTCATATACTGATCAGCCTCTAGAATAATTCTCTTAGCAAGTTCTAAACCATCATCACCAGCCTCTAAAGCAAGCTTTGGCTCATAGTGATACTCTCTTGGCATACTTGCTAGATCATCTCTATCAACATAAGGTGGATTTGAAACTATTACATCAAACTTTTTACCTTCCAAGTTATTAAATAAATCTGATTTTATAGCTTTTACTCTATCATTTAACTTATGCTTTGCAATATTATGTCTAGCTACCTCTAAAGCACCATCAGATATATCCACCAAAGTTATATCTGCCTTTTCAAAAACATCTGAACAAGCAATACCGATACAACCACTACCTGTACATAAATCAAGTACTTCACTAATCTCATCAACATCATTTATCCACGGAGAAAAATCATTAAGAATAAGTTCAGCTATAGGTGAACGAGGGATAATAACTCTTTCATCTATGTCAAACTCCATATCAGCAAACCATGCTTTTTTAAGAATATATGGTAGTGGTTTACGTTTATATGCTCGCTGGTAAACATAATCTACAATTTTGCTTTTTTCTTCGGTAAGCAACTTTGCACTAATCATATTACTATCAATATCATGAGACATATTTATTGCCGAAAGCACCAAATGTACAGCTTCATCCCACACAGACTCTGAACCATGACCGAAATAAGCCTTTTGCAAAGTCATCTCTGAAATCGCCCAACGAATATAGTCTTTAATAGAGTGTAGATTTTCTAAAATATCCTTATGTTTTTCTCTGCTAAACATTAACTATCCTTTTTTCCAAGTTGTGCCTGTGGCTGTATCTTCTAACATAATACCTTGTTGTTGTAGCTGGCTTCTTATTTGATCAGCTGTTGCATAATCTTTATCTTTCTTAGCTTGTATACGCTTAGCTATTAGTTCCTCTATTTGCTCGATATTCACATCTTCATCACTAATATGTTTAAAATAATCCTCTACGTTTGTAAATAAAATACCCAACACATCGCACAGTTTACGTAACAAATAAGCATAGCCACTAGCTTTATATTTATTTATTGCCTTGAGTGTATTTATCTCTTTAGCTAATGAAAATAAAACTGCTAATGCTTCAGAAGTATTAAAATCATTATCCATTGCTTTTATAAACTTTTGCTCATATTCACAAGCATCATCTGGCAAATTAAACTCTATAGGCTCAATATCTCTAAGAGCATTAAATAATCTCTCAACAGAAGCTTTAGCGTTGTCTAAGTTTTCCTTTGAATAATTAATCTCACTTCTATAATTAGTCGAAGCTAAGAAATATCTAACAACTTCTGGATGATATCCTTGTAAAACATCCACTATGGTAAAAAAATTATTTAACGATTTAGACATTTTTTCAGCATTAACTTTTACCATGCCAGAATGTAACCAGTAGTTAGCAAAAGTACACTCATTACAAGCTTCTGACTGAGCAATTTCATTTTCATGATGAGGAAACCTAAGGTCAGAGCCGCCTGCGTGGATGTCAAAACTCTTACCTAAAAGTTTTTTTGCCATTGCGGAGCATTCTATATGCCAACCAGGGCGACCTTCTCCCCATGGTGAATCCCAAACTGGCTCACCCTCTTTAGCTGCTTTCCAAAGTACAAAATCCATAGGGTTTTCTTTTTCATCAGTAACCTCAACTCTAGCTCCTTGTTGCAAAGATTCTAGATTTTGCTTACTTAACTTACCATAGTCGACAAATTTAGTTACACGATAAAATACATCCTTATTTGCTCCTTGGTAGGCATAACCCTTTTCTATCAAGTCTTCTATCATAGCTATCATTTCAGGGATTGTTTCTGTAGCTCTAGGCTCACTATCAGGGACAAGGATATTAAGTTTATCAAAAACTTCATGCATAGCTTTGATATTTCTATTTACAAGCTCAGTGGTTGATTCATCATTTTGCTTAGCACGAGTAATAATCTTATCATCAATATCTGTGATATTTCTCACTAAAGTTACGTCAAAGCCGCGATATTTAAAATACCTATTTATAACGTCAAACGCAATATAAGTTCTTGCATGACCAATATGGCAGTCATCGTATACTGTTACACCACATGTATACATCTTGATTTTATTAGGAGTAATTGGCTTAAACTCCTCTTTTTTACCTGATAGGGAATTATAAAAAATCATAAAATAAAAAAATACTTTTTCTAGACGTTACATTATAAGCTATTAGTATAACTAAATTTGTAGATTTTTTAAAAAAAATTAGAGACGGTTGTTTTTATAACCATTTTCCATGGACAAAATTTTTTGCAATATGATCATACCCTCCTATTTGGAACACATTAAGTGTTAAGAAGAAGATATTAAATCAACAGTCCTTTTTAAGCAAAGCTTTTCTTTTTCTCTGTTCGTATTTCATACACAACTACAAAGCTTTTTTATATTAAATTTTACGTAAAATCTACTTTACGAGGAAGTCTATTAAAGATAAGCAATATAATTACATTTTTTATCAAAAAACATACACTACTTATCAATTTTTATGTATATAAAATGGTTTCTTTAAGGTGTAATATATCTATATAAGTTGCAAATTGGATAATAAGAAAAAAGAAGCAATTTAGAGTTGTTGTTACCAACAAGAAACCAATAAGGAAAGACAAATATGAGCATTGGATTTGAAGTAGAAGGGCGTGAAATACAACTATTATGTAGAAATCCTCATCAATACTTAGCTAGCGAACACATCAGCAGTGATGAGGATTATGATTATGATTTCCAGCTATTTGAAATCTCTTTATCTCAAGATTTACGTATAGAAGTTGCAATCGATCACTCTGCTCGAGATATTAAAACCATGATTGATCGCTATCCTACGGCCGTGATTAGTAAATTATGGCCAGGCGAATTACACAAAGCTATCATAGAGATAAAATCTACTCCAGATATGAATCGCAAAGATTCTAATTCGATGGTTAATGTATATGAAACAATAGCGGATGTTTTTCAATTCCTAGAAATTAGTTACATCTTAGAATACACTTCCTTTATTAATGATTTTAAACAACAACATTCTAGCAGTAAGACTCTATCTCAGGGTGTTGCTTTAATGCGACCAGTTGATAAGGCAAATGCTTTTATTAAAGATCCGAACCTTAAAACTCACTATTCTAAACGGAGGACAATAAAACAGTGGTATGTATACTTATGTGGGCTATCGGTCAATGATAACCCTTTAGTTCCTCTTTTAAAGGAGAAAGGTCTCAGTACCATATTCCCCGCACTGGAGTCTCATAGCTCTACTTTTCAGGAATTATGCGGCCGGATAAAAAAATGGGAAATTAATAAAGACCCAGACAAAAATATAGCTCCAAAAACAGATTTAACTACATCTTTCACGGAAGCTGAAGAGGTTTTGCAAGACCAATACCATTGGGATAATTATATCTATGATACCATTAACCCATGTACTGTTAAATATGCTGCTGATAAAAACTCCTGGGCTAGTAAATATAGTATACAAAGTAATGGGAGTATCCCTATTTCTCACATTTGTAATCCAGCTATTTTTGATGGTTTAAAAGGTTTGTTTGGTCGTTCGCCTTTTGCTTATCACTCTTGGTGTGAAATTGCTAAACGCATTAACTCTTTTTTTCTTACTTCTTCATCTATTTTCAAAGCTGGAACGTCGATTAAGCCACGTGAAATGAATCGTGTCAAAGGTTTTCTTTTTATTTTCATTTGGGCGGTGTGGTGTCGTAACCACTACCATGACTATTTAGTTAATGTCAGAAAATTCGTTATTGGCGAAGAGAAACAATATCATCCTATGTTATGTAAAACTCATAGCGTTATCGCTTACTACATTTCACTTAATCATAGAGATCAAGATTACATCAAACAAAATGCATCGTCTTTGAAGAGTTTTATTTGTGAAGTGCTCAGTACTCCTGAACGAAAGATCACTCCTGATACAGAACTAGGGTGGAGTTATTTTTCTAAGAATGATGAACAAACTACAAACAATTTAGATAGACAAAAAATTGATAAATCTATAAAGGTTGGTGCTGCCTTTGATGCGATTATATCATCAGACCAGGAGATACAATCACTTGTTACTAAATATAATGATTATGACCTGGAGCTATCAGAAGCTGTAACAATTTTAAATAAATTTAATCAAGGTAAATGGTCTGGGGAATTCCAGGATTCACTTCCTATTGATGACCCTATTAGTCCTATTTCAAAAACATTATCAGCCGTTTTTTACACTACTGATGAAGAAATTATAAAAAAATCTCGTATTAATAATCCAAACCCAATGTATGACAAGAAAGGTGTTATTAATAAAGTTAGTAACAAAATTCTTAACCAGATGGATAATAGAAACCCAGACCGTATTAAAAGTAAAGATATAGTTTTTGAGGCCCGTTCGCACGATTGTCAACCAATCCAAGATTTAGCAGGCCTTAAGGAATATCTAAAATTTCTAACTGACTGTTGGTATAAAGTGCAACCTGACTTCAAACATAGTTTTTACAGCTTTCAATACTCTGCACCTTTTGATGGAAGCTTAGGTCAACGTTGCATATATTATCCTGCCAACCCTAATGATTTTGATCCTACAATAATCAACCAAAAGGTATTAACAGGTGCTACGGCCCTTTCGAGTTATTCTTTAGTAGCTGAAATGGATACCGCCGAAATGAACGCCTTCGGTGACTCACTACCGCTAAGAAATATTAAAACAGGGTTCCCTTGGTTTAAAACTTCAAACAAGGCAGCTCCAAAAGTTTTTCTACAGACATTTCCTCCAAGTAATGTAAACCAGAAGTCTACAGATAGCAAACAGACATTTTCTCAAAATAATAAGAAACCTTTTGTCGTAGATAATAAAATTGGATTACCCCAAACCGGGGCTAAACCTCAAACTAAACCTCAAACTAAACCTCAAACTAAACCTCAAACTAAACCTCAAACTAAACCTCAAACTAAACCTCAAACTAAACCTCAACGATTTAGGTTCTAAATTCACCAAACTCTTAAGCTAGATAAAATTTTATTAAAGATATTAATTAATACCAATAAAAAAGGTAAATTTATCTATAGTTAATCCGAAATATTTCCGCTAATATGCTATAATAAATCGAAAAAAGATGCCAGCATTATAGCCAAGATTTTAGAGATATAGTAATCAATAAATATAAAGAAGGATTCACATTAAAAGAGCTAAGAGATTTTTTTGCATAGATATACGTACAGTTAGATGTTGGGTTGAAAGTTATAAAACTACAGGTAACTATAGCTCTAAGTTAGGATTTAATAATGGAAGACAAGCAAGCTTTACTGATAAACAAGCAATAGAAGAATATTTACAAACTAATCCTGATGCTAATGCTCTGGAAATTAGAGAATATTTAGCTCCAGATCTTCCTAGAAGCACATTCTATGATTGCTTAAATAGATTGGGTTTTAGTTTTAAAAAAAGACGCCAAAATATAAACAAAGAAAAGAACAAGACAGACAAGAATATTTAAATATTCTTAAATCTATTGACCCAAAGCTACTTGTTTATCTTGATGAGATGGGTGTTGATAATAAGCTATCAGTATTAAGAGGCTGATCACTTGTTGGTGAGCCTAGTTATGGAGAAGTTATAGCATATAAGACTCAAAGAAAGAGTATTATTGCTGGATATAACTATTTTGATAAGAATATTATAGCTCCACAGGTAATATAGTGGTTATACTGATACTCAAATATTTAATGAATGGTTTGAAAGACATTTATGTCCATCACTAAAACCCAAAACAACTGTAGTAATGGGTAATGCTAGCTTTCATAAATCTCCTAAATTAGTGGACATTGCTAAAAAATTTGATGTGCAAATCTTATACCTTCCTGCTTATTCTCCTGACTTAAACCCTATTGAAAAGGTATGGGCTAATTTTAAAAGAATGCTTAGGAAGATTAATAATAATTTTGAAAATTTAGCTGATGCTATTTCTCATGTATTTAACAAAATATTTTCGGATTAGCTATATATGTTATACCAATACCAAGACATTTGTGGTCATATGATATATACTGTATTTATCGATAAGAATAAGCCTTTAACTAAAAGGCTGAAGTTAATGATTATTTGGTGTAAATGTTATGAAATAAGATTTTTTATTAGCACTACACTAGACTTCTATATACCAAACCTAGATTCTGGTAAATACCATTTAAAGCTGTTATTTCGTCACAATAAGTAGAACAACCCGTATCTATATAAACTCTACTATTTGAATCACAACTATTATTGATATTACAAGCCAAACCATCTGGCATAGCATATATCTGGCCATTATCATCTCGGAGTATTTGATATTCTTTTGTACTATCTATAGATAGTATACTTAAAGTATTGGTGCTAAAGTCATTGACTCTCAAGTACTGGTCCGTAAATATAAACAAGGCTTCAAATTTAGCTATTATTTTGTTAATAGTTTCGCCAGAGTAATCAACATGCTGACTACCGTTAATTGCACTGCCTGTATAATTGTATTGGTAATACTGACTACCATTAAAGATTATATAATACAAATCAGTATTATTCTTTCTAAGAATAACTGGTGTACCTGTTGAACTAATAGCAAGCTGTGTAGCACTACTTAAACTATAATTAATAGGGTCATATGTCATAAAATTTCGCCCTTCTTGCACCAAAGGGTTTACAACATCTAAAGTAAACAAATTATCAGGCAAAGCTACTGTCACATTCGAGCTAAGTAAATCACTAGTTGATCTAAAGCTAGCTGGTGAAGTAGCTGTGAATACCTTGGAATTTGCATCGTAAATACTTGAATGTACATCTAAGTCATATACGTCTTGACCACCTTCTGACCTAATAACTTTCCTTAGAATTAAAAGTTTAGGAATATCAACACTTGAGTCTTGAAACCATTTAGTAAGTACTGTACTTCCACTAACTATCCCACTACCACTAGGCATCACTGTTTGTTGCCAATTTGCCAAATCAACTTGTGCTTGAGATGCATTATCCACTAAATTGTCTAAAGTTGTAGAAGATGTATAAGTTTTATCACTATCATAAACAGCTAAATAAATATTCCAGTTGCCACTTTTAAGGTCCCATCCCACACTAAACTTATAATCACTTATAGCTAAATCAGTTGGTATTGTAACACTAGAATCAGTACCGCTAGCTTTTATATCTAATTTGTTGCTATTTTTTTCAATATAACCTATATAAGCTCTTTTATTACTTACAATTTTACCACCATTATCTAACTTATAATTAATAACTAAAGAGTCTTTTATACTATCAGAGTTAACATAAGGCACATTTAAAGGATAAATATTATCACTATACTGAATCATAATATCTCCAATTAAGCTATTAAATATAAGATTTGTAGTGGATTGGACAACATTGTTATAAAAAAACTGGTAAGTAAGATTGCTACTTAGCAAATATGGATCAGCTTGATATAGCTCTGCATTTATGTTTTCAAAAGAAAATCCTGGGATAGTAGAGTTATGAGTTGTCAAAAACCTAAAACTTCCTGCTGATTCATCTATCGATTCATCTAAGGTGTTTGCTACGTCGTGTGTTACAAAAATGTCATCTATATATCCTTCTTCAACATTTATGTTCTCCTCCTTACTCACCAATGTATTTACTGCAAGTGCACTGATCCTAAAGTTATAAGCAAGAGCAGATATTATCACCATCAATACAAAAGCAAATATAAGAGTCGTTAGCAATGATGAACCCTTTAACTTTTTAGACTTTAGCATACAACTCCTACAGGACTACCACCTTACTAAATGCTTCACCATCAATTGTAAATGATATCTTTAATGCCGGGTAATCTGCTCTTTTAATATCCATATCGGTAGATACTGAATTCCAAGTAATATCCCCATTACTTATAGTAGCATACTCTACTTGCAAATCTTTAACTCCTCGTACTAGCTCATATGTATTACCACTAGAATTATTAGTCTTTATGTACACATATAATGAATAAATATTATTACCGTTTGCATCTTGGTCTCCTGTAGCTTTAATATAAAGGATTTCTAAACGATATATTCCAGCATAATCACCAGCGTAATATATACTATTAGGTGCAGAAGCTAATTCAACCGTATTGGTATTACTAGTTATACTTGATACTTTAGTTAAGTTAATATCGCTTTTATTACATAAAGCCATGTACACACCTACGGATACATTGTCCAAAGAGTCAAGCTTTAATATCGTTGACAAAATGTTAGTATCTTTAAGTTTAGTATGACTATCTTCTTTTTTGACCATTATATAGTTAGTTCCTGATTGATAACAGTTACTGGTGCAGCTACTTCCTAAAGAAGATTTAATATTATTACTATCTAATGGTAAAGGGCCTACACGCAATCCCGAATTTCCTAAAAAAAAACTATCTAAAGAGTCCCCAGTTTTATCATAATAAGTTTGACTACTATAACCAAACTTACATGCAAACCCAGTATTTTTGATAAAATCGTACAAAGTCTTTTTAATAGTTAACTCTTTGACTTCAATAGATAGTTTATCTTTGAAAGAGTTATATTTAGTCTTTGCTGTGTAATAAATAGTTATAACCATAGAAAAAACTATCATAGCAATTATTGTAGAGACTAATAATTCTACTAACGTCAAGCCCTTTCTTAACCTTGCTAAGTTTTTCCTAGCATACATTTAATAGATCCTTTTTTCTTCACTCTACTTTAATCTTATTTTGCCTAACTACTTGAGCAAGCTCCTATATAATCACCATGACTAAGGTGTGCGTTTAAAGCAGGAGCTGGTATCGTTAAAGTCTTTTGAGCCCCAGTACCAGGTTTATGACATATAACTACCTTTGAGCTACCACTTGAACTAATACTATTTTCAGCTTCATCTAATTTGAACAATCTTTTAGTTACACTAATATTATAATTAGAATTGGTTCCTGTAAAAGTTAGAATACTATCACTTTCTCCACTGTTAGCAAAATCCATCTCTCCAGAGGTACTATCATCAAATGTTCCAGTGATAAAAAAATGGTTAATCCTATCATCTAGCTCACTATTTAGCTTAACTTTTTTCTCAGCCAAAATAGACCCTGATAAAAGATTACCTATAGCATAGAATACTGCAAATAACAAAAATATAACTAATGCTGATGCTATTAACACTTCCAATAATGAAAAACCTTTTTTCCTAATCATATTTTTCACCTTTCAAGAACCTTTCTCTTAATACTTAAATTACTAACATTAATTAGTAGTGATAAATCCATATAGGTCATCAACCATAAAATAGTAACTTAATATATGTGATTATAATGTTAATTTTAATTATACATTATAATATTTAATAATAAATAAAAATTATCATATTATAAGTATTAAGTGTGAAAAAGTTAGCCAATAATTATTAATGACAAGTAGTCCAATATACTCCTATCAAGAGTAAAAACAATATTTTTCATATTAATAATTAAGCAAAATGCTGCTACATTTTACTTAAAAGAGTTAATAGCCTCAATAAATAAATCTATAAAGCCAGCTTATACTTTTCATATTCAGCTGTAATTGAGCTTTCTGGTTTTGAAGTTGCTAAACTAAAGATAACTATACAAACACAACTAAGCGCAAACGCAGGAACCATCTCATAAATCTCAAACCATCCCCCAAAACTTTTAAACAGTGGCCATATCAAAACCATAAACGCCCCTGAAATAATTCCAGCTATAGCACCATACTTATTCATTCTTGACCAAAATAATGAAAATATTACTACTGCACCAAAAGAACTACCTAAGCCAGCCCAAGCGTAGCTAACTAGATTTAATATACTACTCTCTGGATTATAAGAGATAATAATCGCTAATATAGTTACTGCTAAAACAGTCAATCTACTCACATTCAGCTGCTCGGTATGCGAGGCTTTTTTCCTAAAAAATTTAGCATATACATCAACAGAAAAAGCACTAGATAAAGACAATAATTGAGCTGACGATGTACTCATAACAGCTGAAAGAACTGCCGCGAGTAAAACCCCTTCTATCCAAGGATTAAAAAACACCGCTGATAATCTAAGAAAAACTGATTCTGGATTTATTTTTTCTGCTTGGTAGTAAGCAGCTCCTAATATACCAATACAAGCAGCGCCTACGAGTGCAGCTATCATCCATGACATACATATCCACATTGCTTTAGAAGTTTTATTTGGGTCTTTTATAGCCATAAACCTAACAATAATATGTGGTTGACCAAAATACCCTAAACCCCAAGCTAATAGAGAGATTATTGTAATAATAGGAACACCAGCCGTAATATCATAAAATCCAGATATATTTATATTTGAAAGAGCACTCATAATATCTGCTTCACCAAAATTACTAAATACAACAATTGGTACCACTAAAAGAGCAAATAGCATTAAAGTTCCTTGAAAAAAATCTATCCAAGATATAGCCAAAAAGCCGCCCACACATGTATAAACAAACATTATTGAAGCAGTAAGAAGCAAAGCCTGATGGTATGAAATACCAAACATAGAGCCAAACAGTACTCCTCCGGATACAAAACCTGCTCCAACGTAAATCGTGAAAAACATTACTATAACTATAGCTGTAACAAAACGAAGTATTCCTTTATCGTCATGAAACCTATTTTCGAAATAAGCAGGTATTGTAATCGAATCTTTTACTATTTCAGTGTATATCCTTAATCTTTTAGCTATAACACCCCAATTTATAAAAGCTCCTATAGTTAACCCTAAAGGTAACCATATTTGGTTAAAACCATATATCATAAAAGCACCAGGTAAAGCTAATAATAGCCAAGAGCCCATATCAGAAGCACCAGCCCCCAATGCTGCTATCGGAGCACTTAAAGATCTACCTCCAAGCATATAATCAGAAACTTTTTTTGTTTGAAAATACGAATAAATACCTATAGTAAATATAATAACTATGTAAACAATAAAAGTTATCCAAAGTATTTGTATATTATT
Source organism: Allofrancisella frigidaquae (assembly GCF_012222825.1). Taxonomy (NCBI): domain Bacteria; kingdom Pseudomonadati; phylum Pseudomonadota; class Gammaproteobacteria; order Thiotrichales; family Francisellaceae; genus Allofrancisella; species Allofrancisella frigidaquae. The sequence continues at coordinate 1,438,150 of NZ_CP038017.1, forward strand.
CATCAAGAGCCTCTAATTAATTATCATATTTGATTAAAAATTAACATTTTAGCAGGCTTTTTAAAACCCCAATCTAGTAAAATTTGTGTCATATAATACTCAAAATATTTTTACTAAAAATAAAAATAAAAAAAATCAAAAAAAATTTAAGCCATAAACTTCTCAACACCGTCTTTAAAGTCAAAACTGTGTTCAGCTGTTATATGACGCACTGTTCTTGTTGTTGAGCGCATAACTATGCTATGAGTTACAGCAAATGAGCCTCTGCGAGAACTGTTTATTCTCTTAACGCCTTTTAGCATATTACCATCAGTAACTCCTGTTGCAGCAAATATAATATTTCCTGACGCCAAATCATCTATATCATACTTTTTATTAAGGTCTGTTATACCCCATTTATAAGCTCTTTTAATTTCTTCATCATTATTAAATACGAGCCTTGCTTGCATCTGCCCACCTAGGCATTTCAAGGCTGCAGCTGCTAAAACGCCTTCTGGAGCTCCACCTGTACCTATATATACGTCTATTCCAGATCCTTCAGTAGCCGTTGAAATAACTGCTGAAACATCACCATCATCTATCAATATAACCCTAGCACCACACGCTCTTGCTTCTTTAATAATATCAGCATGCCTCGGCCTATCCATAGTACACACAACCAACGCTGATAAATGCACGCCTTTATATTCTGCTATCCGTTTAAGATTTTCTGTAACAGAATCATCTAAATCTACTATCCCTTTAGGAGCTGTTATACCTCCGACTGCTATTTTTTGCATGTATACATCAGGAGCGTTCAAAAAGCCTCCTTCATCAGCCATAGCTAAAACTGTAAGAGCATTTGGCCCACCTTTTGACGTGATAGTGGTCCCTTCTAGAGGGTCTAGAGCTATATCTACCTTTGGTCCACCTCTGCCTACCTTTTCACCTATGTATAGCATAGGCGCCTCATCCAGCTCTCCTTCACCGATAACAACCGTACCATCAACATCTACTTCATTAAGGGCATTTCTCATAGCATCAACAGCAGCTTGATCTGCTGCTATTTTATCTCCTCTACCCATTTGACTCCATGATGCTAAAGCTGCCAACTCCGTTACTCTAACCGCCTCAAGAGCTACTTTTCTATTCATTTACAGATCCTTTTTTAATTGTTTTACAGTTATAAATCGCTCAAAATAGGAGATATAAAATTTTCTATTTTTTTCTTCAAATCAGTTAATTTACCATGAAAAAAATGTCCAACTTGATTCATTTTGAGCATTACTAGATCGGCCTCTACCTTATTAATAGCAAAATCAAAAACGGATTTTGGATTAACAATGTCATCGTCTACTCCTTGAACTAAAAACCAAGGTAAATTTGGTTCTGGATATTTTGACAAATTAAATCTATCTACAGCTGGAGCTATCGTAATTAAAGATACTACATTATCTAGTTTACTTACGCCCTTGTATGCTATAGCTCCACCAAAAGAAAAACCACATAAGATTATTTTTTTAACACTTGTATTTTGCTCTATCCACTTGCAAACCACAAGCAAATCTTCAAGCTCGCCTAAACCCTCACCATATTCACCCTGGCTATCCCCTACACCTCTGTAGTTAAACCTATATGATTCTATCTTAAAAGTTTTCATGGCTCTAGAGATGGTAGTAACTACTTTGTTATGCATACTACCTTGGTATAAGGGATGAGGATGACATATAACCGCTACAATACCCTCTCTAGCCTCTTTGATTTTATCATGAGCTACTTCTATACGGCCTTGTTTACCCTCGATAAAAAATGTATTCATAAGTCTCTCTATAATTGAGATGTCAGATCACAATCCTCTAATTTTATCAGTTTTGTCTTTTTAATAAACTTATATGCCAAATATAATACTACAAATGCTATAAATCCAATGTAGGTCGAAAAAAACTCTATACTAACTCCAAGCCAGCTCTTACTAGGGTTTGTAAAGATATTTATACCTTGCCCGAGGATAATTATACTTACAAGAGCTAAGGCAATCAAAGGTGCCCACGGGAAAAACTTCGCCACAAAAGGCAAATCCTTTAAGCTTTTACCTTGTTTTATATATGCTCTTCTAAACCTATAATGACTAATTGCTATACTAAACCATGCCAAAAAACCAGCAAGACTAGAAACGTTTACTAACCAATTAAATATACCCTTACTTCCCACAAAATACACTAAAAAAAAGGAACTACCTATCAAAGAGGTAGCAAGTAACGCCATCATTGGCGTGCCTTTAGAATTAGTAATTGCAAAGGTTCTAGGAGCATGGTTAATCTTACCCAAATGCCATAAAACTCTAGTAGCACTATACATACTAGAGTTACAAGCAGATAATATCGCCGTTAAAATCACAACATTCATTATAGTAGCTGCTGATGATAACCCAACAGCTTTAAAAACTATAGTAAATGGACTCATAGAAATATCGCTATGAGACTCATTAGCTACACTTACTAGATTAGGATCATTATACGGGATCAAGAAACTAATAATTATCACTGCAAAAATATAAAAGATAACCAAACGCCAGAATGTCTGTTTTATTGCCTTAGGCACAGAAGTTTTAGGGTCTTTTGCCTCTCCTGCTGTTACACCGACAAGCTCACTACCCTGAAAAGAAAAACCTGCTATCATAAACACAGCCATAAATCCAAACAAGCCATTATGAAAAGGAGCGTCTCCTATATGCCAATTATTAAAACCAACATTTGTATGATTTCCAACTAAACCAAATATTGATAATCCTCCAACAATGATAAATATAATAACAGTAGAAACCTTTATAAAAGAAAACCAATACTCAAATTCACCATACACCCTCACTGAAAACAAATTTAAGCAAAAGATAATTAAGAGAAAAAAGGAACTCCATAACAATATAGAAGTATCAGGAAACCAATATTGAATAATTATCGCTGCAGCAATAACCTCTGTAGCAACAGTAATTGCCCAATTAAACCAATAGCTCCAACCTGTACTAAACCCAAGTGCAGGATCCACGTATTTTGTAGTATACTCACAAAAAGTACCTGCAACTGGATTATAAGCTGCCATCTCACCTAAACTTGCCATTAAAAAATATACCATAATAGCTATTATGGTATATGCTAAAACAGTTCCACCAGGTCCGGCATCAGCTATAGCTCCACCTAAAGCTAAAAATAATCCCGTACCAAGACAGCCACCTAAGGCTATCATTGACATATGACGACTTTGTAAATTACGACTAAGACTTTCTGACATTTATATTTTTCTCCTTAAACTACATATATAGCTTTTAAGCTTTATTACAAAAATAAAACTATAAAATTTACTTGCCATATTTAGGCATCAGTTTGTAAGGGAATTATTAGGTAAAAATAACATGAGAAAAGAAAGCAAGGTTGAAAGTTTTACCTTCTTTCTAAATATTCCAAACCTCTGCCATAAAAATAAAACCTAAATCCATCTTACATACTCATTTTTTATTTACTAATTTACTAACTTCATTATGTCTATTAATACTCAATAAATCAATTATATTTTTTGTTTAAAGGTTAATTTAGAGCCATGAAGAAACTCAGCATAAAAAAATTTGTAAATCGTATACTATAAAACTTATACCCTGTTATTTGACATCCGTCTTTCTGTCCCCTGAGCGATACATAATCGAATATACCATCCATGTACATATATAAACGAATATCCCACAAAACACCACATCACTAAAGAAATGCCCACCTTGTGCGATTCTCATCAAACCTAAACCGCCACCAGCAAATACTGCTGCAGCAAATACTAAGGCTTTCTTTTTTCTAGAAGCTAACAAAGGCATAAAGGCAAATAGCCAAAAACCCATCGAAGCATCACCACAAACAAAAGAACAGTTTTTATTACATTGTGAAGATATTACAAACGGTTTTTGGAAAATCTTATCACCGTTAAACTCTTGCACCATTTCAGGCCTGGGCCTGCCCCAATGATCTTTAAATATATAATTAACAACCAAACCTGGTCCAACCCATAAACAAACAACTATAAAGAATACTTCTTTTCTATACTTGACTTGCAAAGCCTTAATAAATAAAGATCCAAGCAAAAATAAAATTACTCCAACAGAAAAAATAATAGGAAAAAATCTAGCAAAAAGATGCAAAAACCCTAAAAGACCGTCATAACTACCGATAAACTCTTGTGTTGAGTAATTATAAAAATGACCAGCTATAGCTATATCCAAGTTAGGTAAAATTAAAAAAAACACCCAAGCAATAAAACAGACAACAACACCTAACGCTATATGAAATCTTATCAAAACAGCTCCTTAACAATCTCGATTTTATAAGTTTACTTACATATAAACTAAAGACTCTAACATTTTTAAACTTTTTTTTGCTAGAATACTTATTAGTTTAATTTATTATTTTAATTTTTAATTTTATACAAAAATATGACAGATAGTAAGCTTAAAAAAACAAATCATGCGACTGGACGGCTTAAAATAACTCTAATAGTCATTCTAACTGCCACTGTGATATATTTATTTATAGCACTTTTTAGTTACAATATAAATGACCCGGGTTGGAGTAGTGTCTCTTCCGAGCCTTATATTAAAAACTACGCTGGTCCAGTAGGTGCTTACGTTGCTAGTGTTATCTTATCAATATTTGGTATTATTGGTTTCATAATACCATTTTTACTTATTGATTGCATTAGGGTCCTTCTGTTAAAAAAGCCAAGTCAAATCCCTAATTACCTCATGGTAGTGATAAAAGCATTAGGGATAATTGCATTTATATTCGCTTGTGATGGACTTGCTGAATTATATCTAGGATTCGCTAACTACTGGATGCCTCAACGCTCCGGTGGAATCATCGGCTACGAAGTTGTTAAGTTTACAACTAAGTACCTAGGTACGGTTGGTGGATCAGTTGCTCTAATAGTTACACTCTTTGTGGGACTAACACTTTATTGTGGAACCACATGGATTTATCTGACTAAAACTATAATCCTCTCTTTAACAAAAGGTATTAGTTATATTACTAAACCTAGATCTAATAATTATAAAATATCAGATCCAAATGATTTTAACGAATTTGATACACAACAAACAAAATCTCTAGCTAAAGGTCAAAACCAAATATCTTCTTTAGAAATAAAAAACACTACAAACCCCAAAGAAGATGCCTTTAGAGAAATCCTAAGCAATAAAAAAGCTTCGGGTGAACTTACGTTTATAGATAAAAAAAATGAAATAGAAATTAATACTACAGAACAACTTGTAAAAAAAACGTCTTTCTCAACAACGGTACAAAGCTCAGCGAAAGCGAATACTGCTCTTAAAAAAAATGATCTACCATCTCTTGATTTACTTATAGAACCTGAGAAGAAAAAAACCGTAGTCTCGCAAGAGGAGCTTAAGCAAACATCTTCTTTACTTGAGCAAACCCTCAATGATTTTAATATTAGTGCAAAAGTTGTCGCAGCATACCCAGGACCTGTAATTACTAGATATGAAATTGATTTAGCTAGAGGTACTAAAGTTAGTAAACTTACAAATATTTCTCAAGATTTAGCTAGAGCCTTATCAACCACCGCTGTGCGTGTTGTAGAGGTGATCCCAGGTAAGCCATATGTTGGTTTAGAGCTACCAAACTCATATCGCCAAATGGTACGTATAAAAGAAGTATTATCAGCTCCTGAGTTTATCAAATCAAAAGCTCCTACCTTAATGGGGATAGGTGTAGATATTTCTGGTAAGCCTACATTTGCTGAGCTTGCAAAAATGCCTCATTTACTAGTTGCTGGTACTACAGGATCTGGTAAATCTGTAGGGGTTAATGCCATGATCATTAGTATGCTTTATAAATGCTCTCCTGAGGAATTAAAATTTATAATGATTGATCCTAAAATGTTAGAGCTTTCTATCTATGATGGCATACCTCACTTATTAACTCCTGTAGTTACAGATATGACAGAAGCTGCTAACTCACTACGCTGGTGTGTCAAGGAAATGGAGCGCCGTTATGCTCTTATGTCAGCTGCTGGAGTGCGTAATATAGCTCTTTTAAATGACAAAATAGAACAAGCTGAAAAAGCAGGACGTCCATTAAAAGATACTATGTTCATAAAGATGAATCCAGAAAGAGCACACGAAGCGCCCACTTTAACAAAAATGCCATATATAGTGGTAGTCGCAGATGAGTTTGCTGATATGATTATGGTTGTTGGTAAAAAAGTCGAAGAGCTAATAGCAAGACTTGCACAAAAAGCTCGTGCTGCTGGGATACACATAATTTTAGCGACTCAAAGACCTTCTGTAGATGTAGTAACTGGTCTTATAAAAGCAAACATTCCTACTAGAATGTCATTTCAGGTTTCTTCAAGAATTGACTCTAGAACTATTTTAGATCAACAAGGAGCTGAACAACTATTAGGTCAAGGTGATATGCTATATCTAAAACCAGGGTTTGGTGCCCCTATGCGTATTCATGGTGCTTTTGTGGATGATAATGAAGTCCATAAAGTTGTTGATGCTTGGAAAGAGTATGGTGCCCCAGAATATATTGAAAGTATACTAGAATCCACCGAAGACAGTAATGATGGAGCTTCAAACTCTAGTGGAGAAAGTGAAGATCCTCTATATAATGAAGCTGTTGGAATAGTTATTAAAACTCAAAAAGCCTCTATATCTGCAATACAACGTAAGCTCAAAATTGGCTATAACCGCTCAGCAAGACTTATGGAAGAGATGGAAGAAAACGGTATAGTATCAGAAATGAATTCAAATGGTATGCGTGAAGTACTTATAAAGAGAGAAAATTAATGAGAAAAGCAATTTTATACATATTGTTAATACTAATCACTAGCACTTGCTTTGCTAAATCTGATTCTATTAGCTTGATTGATAAGCTAAACAATATAGACTCGATGACAGCAGATTTTACACAAAAGCTAATTGATGGACAAAGCAGTAATAATATTAGCTCAAAAGGCTTTATACTCTTAAAAAAACCTCACTTTTTTAAATGGGTAACACAGTCACCTAATAAACAAGAAATTGTATCAAATGGTAAAAAACTTTGGATTTATGATAGCGACCTTGAGCAACTAATTGTTAAAAAGGTATCTGATAATATTGCTCAATTTCCTTATTTGATATTACTAGCAGACAATACTGAGAATATTGGTGAAATGTTTAATATATATAAAAAAAATAATAATACTTATATCTTAAAGCCAAAAAACAATGAGATGATAACTAGCTTAACTATAAAATTCACCGATGAAAATCAGCTAGATTACTTAGATATTTCAACATCTTTGCAGCAATATACTCAAATAAATTTTAGTAACACTAAAACCGATATATCTAATATAAAAAATGATGACTTCAACTTCGTACCTCCCAAAGGTACCGATATAATTGATGAAACTTAATAAGTTTTACAACTTCCCAAATACTTATATTCAACCTAATTACCTCAACCAGCTTTTTCTCTTTAAACACCCAAGCAAATTGCTATAAAACAACTTGGAAATTAGCAAATAATATCTTATGGTTTAGTTTAGTTACCAAGTTAAAACCCCAACAAAGGTTAAGGTGGTGGTGGGATGGAAGAGTTTGAATATATACAAAAAGCTATTGAGATTCTTTATATACAAGATGATCTACTAGCTGTTATTTCCCTTACAAAGTTCCGTGGTGAAGAAGACATATATAACAAAACTAAAGAAAATCTAAAAAAATTCACCGAAGCACTAAAAGAAAAAGACGACATAATAATAGGACAAGGCTCATCTACTGTCACTCTAGCACAAATTATCCGTGCTCTTGAGAATCCTAATAAAAAAAATCGAGCACTTGCAATAATACAAGCGCATCATGAAATAATCGTTGAGGAAATTTATCGTAAATATTGTTTAGCAAAACAAAAAAATAGTTCTCTTACTTCAATGGAAAGCTCCATTAAAAATATAAACATCTTCCACTTAGCACGTAATTTAATACTCTCATTCTACGGAAGCGATGTACTTGCCAATTTAGCCACATCACTACATGAAATAGCTAAAGATGAAGAATCGGGTTATATCTTTGCATTTGAATGCCTTAATACTTCAGAGAATGCTCCTTTTCATATATTCGATTTGCTTATGCCTACAGAGGTTACTACCACAGTGGCAGGAAACCAAGGTACTTTTTTAGAAAAAATTGAACGAGATTACTCAAATTTCAGCAAGAAAATCCCCAAAGGCCTGCCCCAAATAACACTTGAATCAAATTTTCACTACCAAACGCTTTATTACATTCTTTGCTACTTTAAAGATAATCTCAGCTATAAATTTGTCTACGATAAAATTAAAGAGTCAAATAAAGCTCCTGAAATTTATTACATAATTGATAAAGACATTTATAAAAAACTACCCAAAAAACTTGAAAATGACAATATTTCCTCGAAGCTCAACTCAGTACTAGCGAACGCTGAAAGCATACAAAATAAAACAAATAGTTACTTTAAAGAAATAGAAAAAATCAAGAATAAAGCTTTGCGACTAAAGGAACAAAAAAAGAATAAAGTTAACGTATCTCTTAAACAATCTATTATATTAATGACACTAAGCTTAACTATAGCTATGCTACAAGAATTAAGTGAACGCTTATCAAAGTTAGCTCCCACAGTAGCAAAGACTCCAAAGATACCTAAAAGACATGAGGTAAATGCTGATAAATTACCACGGTTTATTAAATGGAAAGAAGCCCTTGATAAATTCATAGAGTCGCTTGATAACAAAACTGATAATTTCCTGTATCTTATTTATTATAAATTAATGTCTGCTATTTTAAGTGAATATGATGAAACTTCTAAAATATATAATGACATATTTACTAACACACCATTTGACGACACAACTATTCGCACAATAGTTACAGAGAAATCAAAGTTAATAGCAAATATACAAAAAAACCCTCTTATGCTTATGGATAGTATCTGTAGTGACCAAAATCTTGACATCGAGACCCAAGATGTTATAGCAAATTTTTTTAAAGACGCTAATAGCTCAATTGTTCCCATTACTCAAAACTGTATAGAAGAGTTTTGTTGCATTCTACCTAATACACACATGAGACAACAGTACCAAGAAATTGCTAAAAGAACAAACAAACATCCTCTTTACCCTTTAATTACTATATATTGTGAATGGTACAAATTAAGAGCTTTTATAAATTTTTTCGAAAATTTTGGCAATAATCTATCTAGTTATTACATCGGGATAGAAAGTGTTAAGGGTGATGATTTTGAGATTTTATACAGAGATTTCATCTACCTAAATTACCTTTTCAGCTCTATTTATGATGAGCTAGATCCATCAACCCAGAGTATGGTTTTAAAATTTCTCTCCATCTTCTCTATAAAACCTGAAAATCCAAACCACCATATAGGATTCAAAAGGCTCGCTGTCATAGAGAGTTTAATTTTTACATCTAAAAAATTTGACGCTTTAGAACTGGAGAAATATTTTACTACTAAAAAAAATGTCAAAATTAGTTCTAAATGTATACTTTTTATCCGCTCTCTAAGTGAAAGAAAAGATGGGGTCTCCCTTATTGAAATCAATCAAGATAACCATGTTTTAGCTTATAAAAAAGATAATAAAACTCTATTTAAACTAACATTATCTCATAACGAATATAACGAAATAAAAGAAGAGCTTCAACAATTACAGGAGTTAGGAGATCAAACAGCAGTTATAGCACTTGCAGCAATTATATTCATGAAAAAATATTTTGATAGTTTTTTAATAGATACTGATTTACCGAAAGTAAAGTTTAAAGGCTTTTATACTAATGAAATATTTGCAGCCTTTCGTCAAGTTAAATTAAAAAGTGACCCAGTTAGCTCTTTTATAGACTTAAAAGAAAACTGTATAGCTTTAGAAAACTTAATGTTTGATTTATCTAAATATACAAGAAAATCAGCGAAGAAAAAATCACCTAAGGCTGTAGAAAACAAAAAAATCCGAGCTACTAACTACATCTTAGAAAAATGTGACTTCTATAAAAGGTATTTTCTTGAATCAGGTTCAAAATTGGATAGGTTAGAATTAAATGTATTAGAAGATTTTATAATGAACATTAGAAAACTTTTAGAAGATAAAGATATCACTAAAGCTACTGTAGGAGAATCTAAGTGTAAAGCTAATTTAAAAAAAGCTGTTACTGTTTTTAGTGAACTGTATTATAAGCTAACCCATATCGACCAATGCTATTTCTCTCAATACACTGTTACAAGCTTAAAACCATTTAAACCCAACGATATGTTCACGGACAATATGGCTTATTATCTATCAAAAACATTTGTCCGCAATGAAGAATCTTCTTTGACTCGGCATCAAAACTTAAACCCTTATAATATACCAGAACGCTTTAACAAAGAAGAGTCTAAAACCGCTTTGGAAGTAGCAAATATAGAGACTTCTTTACACAAATTTAACTACGAAAATGACCAAAAAATGTTAGGTGCATTTTACGATAAAGAAATTGAACAAGAGGTTATTCCTCATAATATAGATAATAGGTTTTACGTGTTTCTTAGAATTTTAGCTGAAATGAGTGAGTACTATATGGATGCTATTATAAATATTTTTGGGGAAAGTTTTGATAAGAAAGACCATGATAGATATGAAAAATTCTTAGATAAACTTATTATAGACTTTCAACTAGCTATCAATACAGATTTCAAAACCACAAAACTAGATAAGATTATCAAAGAATTTAAAATAAGCATGCTAGAACTTGATATTTATGTAAATTTTACATTAAAAACTCAAAAATCTAAAGGTTTTGAGCATAATAATAGCTTAGACCTTTCTAAACTCGAGACATTTATTTCAAGTAGCCGGTCTCGATTAAAAATTGGGTCTTTTGATAAAATCAAATTCTATAGTAGCTCATATAAGGAATTTAGCTTAATCGACAAGTTTACTAGAACTACTGATGAGCTTAATAAAATATATTCTTTTATGAAAGAAAATAAGAATTTTATAATTATATCATACTCAGATCTTTTAACCATATATGAGTTAAGAAATGAAGAAGCTTTAACAAACTACCTAAATAATCCTGACACTGAAGAAAAACATATATTAAATCGTATACTTTTTGATCCGTCTACAACATCTTATGACCTCAGTAGTTTTAAAAGTTCTATTGACAGGTATCATGAGTATCTCTCAAATAATATTATACTTCCTGATTACGATGTTGACTCTATTGTACTACCCTGTGGTTTACTTAACTATGAATATGAGCAAATCATCACTATAATCTGCCAGGACATACTTGAAAATAGGAAAAATTATAAAGGAGTTCTTAACTTTAAATGGTGGCACCTAACTCTCATAGGAGAGGTAATTGATTATCTTTATACCACAAGTCATTTAGCGAAGGGAATTAAAGAAATCCAAAAAATATTAAATGATGAAAATGAACCAGACCTACAAAGAAAAATCGATAAAATTATAGAAGTTGCAGACACCCGCCTTAAAAAAAATAATAAACGGCGAGATGATGTACGTAACGTTTACGAATTTTTAACTCGAGACTTATCAAATTATATTTCAAAACAAAAACAAATTTCCAAGAGCAAACCAACTATTAAATTTGACTTTTTAAATAAAAGGAGCCGTAGTTTCCACTACAAGTATGACTCTAGCAATTTAGGACACAGCCCTCCTAGGAGTAATCAAAGAGGTCCTGTGATAGAAGAAATTAATATAAATCATCCTCAAGTTAAGGAGATTAGTAAAAATTTAGCTCCATTATATCTACTAGACGATGAAATGCGAAGCAGTGTTGCACTAGAAATAGTAAGCGACGTCAATAGTCATGATATAGAACGTGCTTCCTTAGTTTCTAGTGGTTTTATTGATGTCTGTATAGGTAAAAGGCATTTATCAGGACAGATTAACTTAAATCCCGCAGAAAAATTTTATATTAAACCCTGCCGTTGTGTAACAAAAAATGAGCTTGAAGGTCCTATAGTGCCCGATATCTTAAAACTTACCAGAAGTTTAGGAGCATTCGGCAATAACTTAATCCTATTACCAATAAGTTTTAACAACTGGCATTTTATACTTTTAATCATTGATATCAAACATCGTACGCTTTATTTTTTCGACTCCTATGGCGATCAGCGGGTCAATTGGGCAAAAGATGTTATCAAAAAAATCCCTGAATTAAGAAATTATAATCTAATCGCTCTTATAGACAACTTTCAACAAAATAATGACTGTGGCTTTTTAGTACTTCACTTCATCGACTATATCTACATGCATAACGATCTTAATATGAATATGCTTCAAGTATATAATGCTATGAGAAGAAACTACGACAGTAATTTTTTAAGGCAGTACTTTTGTAGTTTTGCTGGCGAACCTTTTGCAAATAGTAGTGACTTTCTTAATTTTTTTGAGAGTAATCAAATGTATGAATCTAATAAAAAATATGCTGAACTTTATTAGTTAGTGTTTAAGCTGATAATTAATTTTAAAAGTATATTTTTTTCTGTTACCAATAAACTCCTTCGTGATAAATGCACCAATTTATATTGGAATTGGTATAACTTGATACATTTAAATTTAACCATCTAAAAAGCTTAGTTTCTTTTTAGACTCTCTTTTAAAAATATTTCTATGTTTTAAGATTTCTTTTTTTTGAGATTCTGACTTCTGAGGATTTTTTTTATCAAACTCCTGCAAAAAGTTATCAATCTCACTAACATAAGCTCTATTTTTCTTATTATCAAACAAATGCGCTAATCGCAATATAAGTTTCATCATATTATAGAACCTCTCTTTATACTATTACATTTTTCTTGTGGCTTGCTGATAATTATACTAAACTAGACACCAAAGTCACTTATAAACATAAGCTTTTAAGTATTAAGCGCATGCGTTTAAGTCAAAAACCTAGAATTATTGGAATATTCTTAATGTTTCTAAGCGTTACCATGCTTAGCCCCATTATAGTAGATTATATATATTCTGAGCATAACTCATTTCCTTTTTTGATAAGTTTTACAATCACTTTTTCAGCTGGGTTTATACTGTGGCTTATAGGTAGAAATTCTAGCAAAAAACTTTCTAACCGAGATGGTTTTATTATCGTTGCGCTAGTATGGATTATTGTTACTATGTTTGGAGCAATTCCATATATGACTTTTCCTGGTTTGGGCTTATCCTTTAGCCACGCTGTATTTGAGTCAACATCTGGGTTTACTACAACTGGCGGTACGGTCATAAGTGGTTTGGATAATTTACCTCATAGCATTTTATTTTACCGTCAACAAACAGAGTTTTTTGGCGGTATGGGTATTATCGTTTTATCTGTAGCTATCCTGCCTTTACTTGGAGTTGGTGGTATGCAGCTTTACAAAGCGGAAATAGCAGGACAATGGAAAGACGAAAAACTAACACCAAAAATATCTAGTACAGCTAAGGCACTTTGGATGGTTTATTTACTATTTACATTTTTATGTTTTATCTCTTATATAATTGTTGGAATGGATCCTTTTAACGCGATATGCTATACGTTCTCCACAGTATCAACTGGCGGTTTTGCTCCTAGTGATGCCAGTATGACTGACAAATCTACTGGGGTTCTGATTGTTTGTGGTATATTTTTATTTCTAGGTGCTACAAGTTTTAAAGCCCATTATATAGCTTTATCAAAACTAAGCCTTAAGCATTATTTCAAAAATATAGAGTTTAAAGCATACTGTTACTTTCTGTTTTTTTGTTCATTTATTATAGCTATCACCATGATAGCTTATACAGATGATTTAACAAAGATCCCTAGAATTATAACTGATAGTATATTCCAAGTAATAACTATAAGTTCTAGTGCAGGATTTGTGTCTGACAGTAACTTCTATTTATGGCCCAGTTTTCTACCAGTCATGCTTATGTTTATGGCTATAATTGGCGGCTGCGGTGGTTCAACTGCTGGCGGATTAAAAATGATTCGAGCTATACTCTTTAAAGAAAAAGCTATGCTTGAAGCAAAGAGAGTTATTCACCCACAAGGTGTTTTTACAGTTAAGCTTGGTGATATACACATCTCAGAACAAGCTCTAAATAGAGTATCTGGCTACATTTCAGTTTATATTATAGTTTTTGCTGTTGCATGGCTAGCTTTATTAGGATGTGGGTTAGATGTTACTACAGCTTTTTCTACAACTGCTACCACTTTATCTAATGTAGGTCCTGGATTAGGAGAAATAGGGTCTAACTTCAAAAATTTACCAAGCCAAGCTCTTTGGATATGCAACTTCACTATGATTGCTGGACGTTTGGAGATCTTTACTATCTTAGTTTTATTTATGCCAGAGTTCTGGAAGAAGTAAACCTCTAAAATTCAGATGCCTCTGCCCTATAAGACAAATTACCTACACGGTTATACTCTATGTCGTTAACTTTAATGATTATTTTATAATCAATATTTGACTCTTTTCCTTTACATGATGCTCTTAACAAAACATTTTTATCAGACAAGTAAGCTTTGAAGGAACCAGACTCAGTCTGCTTATCTTTTATACCATCTTTAGATTTTATATAAATAAATTTACAACCTTTATTATTAGTTATATATACTTTGATATTAAACTCTGTTGGATCCGTTTGATCAATATTTTTTATTCCGCTAGGCAAACTAGCCGAATCAAAGCTGTAATCTTTATATGCAGTAACTTTTGATTTACTAAACCCTTGGTCTAACAACGCTAATCGTTGAGCTTTAACTTGTGATTGAGTTTCTGTAATACAACCAACAGATACAATAACTAAACTTAAAACTATTGTTGCATTTCTCTTTAGTTTTAGAAAACGTTTTCTTATTCTCATAGAAACCTTCCAAATTTCTATTTCATAAAGCAAATCTTAAACTTTTATTACTAGATACGCAAGGATTTATAATATTTTAGGTTTATTTATTCTTCTGTCTCAACCTCTTCAGAATTTTGTTGCTTTTTGTACTCATAGTAGTCTTTCATAGTTAAACCTTTAGCTCTAAACTCAGCTTTTTCTGCTATTTCATCTAGTCTTCTCTTAGAATACTCAACATGTTCTAGAGCATAATCTTCAACTGGTTGACCCTGTAAATTAAATCTCTGCTTAAGCTCAAAAACAGCTCTATGATAACGAGTATCACCCACATAACGACGCAAAACATTACGTAAAACTAGTTTATCTACAGGTGTGAAATGCTCGTTTTGATATATTATTTCTATCTCTTCACTTATACCTATTTTGAGTGGTTTTTTGCTTATTGGGTCAAAACATTTAGGGAAACGAACACACAACCATTTAAATAATTTAGCTTCTTCTTTTTGTCTTTCTTTTTCAATATCTACAGTAATAACTAGCTCTTCACTATCTTCAACTATAGGGTTTTGCAGCTCATCAACTATTTTATTATTTATTCTATGACCATATTGTGGAATACGTATAAAAGAAGTATCTCTATCTTCTACTTTTTTAGCAGGAGCCTTCGTAGGGGGGATAGTTTTATTTTTAGAGATATTTTTGTCTCTAGCTTGTTTCATTCTAGATGTTTTTTCCTCTATCTTAGAGGATGCACCAATCAAAGACTGTAACAATGAAAAATCGTTTAGTTTATTTCTACCTTCAGACATCTTATTTATTTTCTAATTTGTAGAGTTCTACTCTTTTATATACTTATGCTATATCCTACTACAAAATCATATCTTTTAGCAAGCAATAAAGCTTTGTGGAGATTTTTTTTGTCATGAAAAGCAATTATCATTGACAAAAACCATAATTTCACTATAATATTCTACATCTTTGTGGCTATGTAGCTCAGTTGGTTAGAGCACAGCATTCATAATGCTGGGGTCACTGGTTCAAGTCCAGTCATAGCTACCACTTATTTATCCATTTAAACTCAATGCTTTTAAGTGTAATAATCAAATAAACCTGTAGACAAATTAAGTCCCCATTTTCTAAAAAGGATAGCTTTAGATGAATTTGTTCTATAACCAACTGCTAATACTATATCCAGGTTATATATCTCGATATTCCTTTTACAGTTCTAGAATCCATCATTTTGAATTTGTGCAATTTTTGCACATGTTGAGTTTTTGTCCACATCATTATCTAAATATATATTTCTTATATGCTTAGTAACTAGACTTCTTTCAATTTCAAAAATACTAGCAATATCTTTTTAACTAGCCTATATAGTTTCACTCTCAAAGTTAGTTTTTAACACAAATATAATTTAGACGCTTTATAGAAACCGTATAAATTATATTGCTATTAAGCTCCATATTAGTTTTAGTTTCTATAGTTTGTTTATGCTCAGGGTAAATCTAGGAAAATCTTTTCTCTTCAGCTAAGTATAACTCTCTTAATATCACCTAACTTTTACAAACCTTAGTTTATTTTCATATCTGTAAATTTCAAACTCAGTGACAAACCTTCTTGTTTTAAACCTATTTATTATCTTTTTAATCATGTGGCTCCTCTTAACCTACAAGTTCATAAACTATATGCTTTTTTACTCTAACCAGTGTTCTCAATATAATGGCCTGTCACTAACTTGCTATACCCTAGTACCTTAGGGCTGGTATTACTATAGCTGTAGTACAAGCCTAATAAGCTTATCAAAACTTATAACTTATATTAACGTTAAATAATATAGGAAAAAAATAGTATATCTATATTCTTTTTTGATAGCTACTGGTTAAATTAAACAAGCTACAAAATGATTATAATCTTAAAAGGTGTACAAATAAGCCAAAGCAATGTGTCTAATGGTAATAAGGTGGAAAGAACCGACATTCTTTTAGGGCCTTGCTAAAGTATAATTTCACTACATATCCTTAGCAGCAGATAAAGCACTTATCATTTCAGAAGTTAAATTATTAAAGCCTCTTGGAGAATTAGGAGTAAATATCACATTCGATTTACCTGATTTTGTCATATTTTCTAAAGTATCTAAAGGGACTTTCCAAATAAATGTGTAAATTCTTAATTAACCTGCTAGATTATTTCTAGCGAAATATTAAGGATAGAAACAATGTCTAAGAATAAGAAGTCAGAAGATATTTACACAGCTATTGCAGATCAAATAATAGATTCAGGTGTTGATATTAATCAAATGTTTGAGAAAGATGGTTTGCTAAAGCAACTAACAAAACGATTATTAGAAAAAGCACTAGATGCAGAAATGAATAGTCATCTTGGTTATTCAAAACACCAAAGGACTAATTCATCAAATGCTAGGAATGGCTATAGTAACAAGACATTAGCTACAGACACAGGTAATTTGGAAATATCAGTTCCACGAGATAGAGATAGTGACTTTGAACCTCAAATAGTTCCCAAAAGAGTCACCAAGATAAACGGCTTAGACCAAAAAATTATATCTTTGTATGCTAAAGGTATGAGTACTACAGATATCCAACAACAGTTATTTGAGTTATATGATACAAAGATAAGTACAAGCTTTATAAGTGATGTTACAGAAGCTATTATTGATGATGTTAAAGCATGGCAAAATAGACCTTTAGAGTCAGTTTATCCAATAGTGTTTTTTGACTGTATAGTCGTTAAAGTTAGAGAAGACAAGCATATTATTAATAAAGCTGTGTATGTGGCTCTTGGCATATCGTTAACTGGTCATAAGGATGTATTAGGTCTTTGGATCAGTCAAAATGAAGGTGCTAAATATTGGCTTAGTGTTTTTACTGAATTAAAGAATAGAGGCTTACAGGATATATTTATAGCATGTACTGATAATTTAAAAGGCATGTCTGATGCTATACAAGCTATATACCCTGAGACAAAGCATCAGCTTTGTATCGTTCATCAAATTCGTAATAGTCTTAAGTATGTGCCATATAAAGACAAGAAAGAGGTAGCTAGAGAGTTAAAGAAAATATATGATGCTGATACCATTGCAATAGCTCAATCTGAGCTTGATAACTTTGCAAATAAATATGATACTAAATATCCTTTAATTTCAAAGTCATGGATAAATAATTGGGATAATTTAACTGTATTCTTGCAATATCCTCCAAAAATTCGTAAAGTTATTTACACTACTAATGCGATTGAATCGCTTAATAGCCAGTTTAGGAAAGTCATTAAGAATAAAAAGCTATTTCCTAAAGATGACTCTGTTTTCAAATCTTTGTACTTGGCTATAGATTATTTGACTAAAAAATGGTCTATGCCTGTTAAATATTGGAATGAGGCTATGCCTTATTTCGCTATCGAGTTTGAGCATAGAATTCAGAGATTCATGTAAGTGAATTTACACAGTTAAGTGGAAAGGCTCTATCTAAATATTGGTACATCATCACAAGTGAAGATATATACTCAGAAGATATACTACCGTCAGTACCTTCCTTAACATCTTCTATAGAAACTCTTAAGCCTCTAGCTATTGCTTTACGTTGCTCAGCAATACCTTCACCAAGTAGCTTCATCGATTCTTTTTGACCTTCAGCTTCTTTTATTTTTATAAGCTTTTCGGCTTCTGCTTTTGCTTTTGTAGCTTCAAGTTGCCTTTGGGCGGCATTAATCTCATTCATAGAGCGTTTTACGTTTTCTTCTGGATTTATATCAACAACTAAAGATTTAATTATTGTATAACCATAAGTACTCATTTCCTCAGAAAGCTCTTTTTTGATATCTAAAGCTATAGCATCTTTATTCTCAAAAGACTCATCTAAACTCATACGTGGTAAAGATGACCTAATCACGTCAAAGACATACGACTCCATTTGCGCTCTAGCATTTGTAAGCTTATAAAATGCGTCTACAGCTCGAGATTCTTCCACTAAAAATTGTACCGAAACTTTCATATGTACAAATACATTATCCCTTGTTTTAGTCTCAGCTATTATATCTAACTGTTGCACTCTTAAGCTAACCCTACCAGCTACCATTTCTATAAATGGAATTCTAAAATTAAGGCCTGCCTTTTGAATCCTTACAAATTTCCCAAATCTCTCTATAATATTTACAGATTGTGTTGCTACAAGACTTATCGAAAAACCTAGCAATACAACAACAAGTAATAATAAAAATACTAACCAAACCATAAACATCTTTTTATCTCCTTTTTAGTCTAAAGCTGATAATATCACAATATCTTTACTAATTATTGGATTATCCTCACCAAATAGCTTAAAACATTCAAAATGTAGAACTATCTTTTGTGGAACCTTTTTAAAGCTATCTTGTAACCTAAATTTAAAGTTATCTGTAGACCCATATTCTGAGTTTTTCATATCCACACTTTTATGGACAAAACTAACAGCTCTTATATAATCATAATCAGGGGATACCAAAAACCATCTATATCCATCTGTTGAATCTACTGGCAAACTAATATTTATTATTTTTTGTTTATCTTCAAGAACTATTGGTTTTGTATACACTTTATCAACAGCTTCTTGAGTCATCTTAGCTACAGCTGTATTTACCAATATTAGTGTAATCAAAAATACATAAAAATACCTAAACATATTTAAAATACAAACTTATCATCGAGATAAATTTATTATACAATTATAGCTGTTGCAAATATACACAATAAGCTAAATATCATGGCATTAGAAAAATTTGATCTAGAACTAGTATCATTCAAAGATATTACTAATAATGTAAGACATTTTGTTTTTAAAAGAACAGATGGAAAACCACTTAATTTTATAGCTGGACAATTTATCACTTTTCTTTTAAAAGATGACAAGGGTAACCTAAAGCGTAGAAGTTATAGTTTAGGATCACTACCTTCTGACAATATGCTTCTAGAAATAGGGATAACTCATGTCAAAGGTGGTACAGCTTCAGAGTTTTTTTTCAATATGAAAATTGGTGATACTGCTGCTGCTATGGGACCTGCGGGAAGGCTTGTCCTAAAGGATGAAGAGGTTAGAAAACTAATACTTGTAGGTACTGGTACTGGTATTGTTCCTTATAGATCAATGTTCCCAGAGTTACTAGAGCGAGCTGAAACTACTGAAATACACATATTATTAGGTGTGCAATATCGCAAAGATGCTCTATACCAAAATGATTTTATAGAATTCGCAAAAAAGCACAATAACATAAATTTTACACTTTGCCTAAGTAGAGAAACAGAGGATTTAAAAGACTATGAAGTTTCTGGTTACGTTCAACAGCAATTTGAAAAAATTGACTTAGATCCAGAAAAAGATGTCATCTATGTTTGTGGTAACCCAAACATGATTGATCAATCTTACGAAATACTTACAAATGTTGGATTTGAAGCTAAAAGTGTACGCCGAGAGAAATATATTTCCTCCAATTAAGCTTGATACTATTAATAATTTAAGCTAAAATCTTTGTGCTATTCTACTTTTATTAGGATATGGTGCTTAGATGAGATAGTCTAAGTGGCGATGTCAAAGTTTACAAAAATAAGGAAAATAAATAATGAAACAAGAAATTCATCCTAAATATACAGAAGTTAAAGTAACTTGTAGTTGCGGTAACAGCTTCACAACTAGATCAACTATATCTAAAGAAGCTATGAATATAGATATTTGTTCTGAGTGTCACCCATTCTATACGGGTAAGCAAAGAGTTGTGGATACAGCAGGACGTGTTGACAGATTCAACAAAAGATTTGGTGCTCTTAAAAAAGTATAATATATACATACTATCTAACAAATTCTATTAAACAATTTAAACCGGCTTTCGCTGGTTTTTTTTATTTATCAGCAACAATCTCCCACACTCTTACAGACTTATAATGGTACTATTGAAAGTTGAAATTAGGCAAAAACATTTGAAAAAGCACAGTTTACATATAGTAAATGAGCATTTTGAGAATATTTTTAACGCAATTAGCATAGTATAATTTTAGTTTGCAACAGTTCCATAATACCTACTTATGTACTCATCTAAATGAATTGTATCATTATCTCTTAAACTCTTTTCTGCCTCTATTGACTGCTTAACTTGATCAAGCAATGTTTCTCTTTCTTTTTGCGTTAAAGTGACCTTTCTAAAGTCATCTGAAGCTTGCTTAGAGATTTCTAGCACCAAGTTTTTATATCCAAATTCTTTTGCCAACTCCACAACTTTTGCTGAAGGAGTTTTGGAAGCATCTAAAATTTTTTGTTTCTCAAGTAGTACCGCATCTAGATACTCTTGCCCCATTTGCTTAGCTACAATCTCAATTTTGCCAAATAAAGCTAAGCCATATTCTTTTAATAGAACTTTTTCACCAACAGGGTCAACTAGTTCTAAATTAGGCTTACGCCCTTGTATAGCAACATTAGTGAGATTTTGTTTACCTAAACTGATCTGCCTTTGAGAATAGCCTTTAAAATCTTGCATTAAACAGGTCATTAGCATTGCCTCTACAAACAGTGATGTGTTTTTACTAATCCCATTTTTATCAAAAGGATCAACATCAAGCACCCTAACCTCAATATACTCTACTCCTCTATTAGATAAAGCAAAAGCAGGCCTTTCACATCTTTTTGTTATTTGCTTAGGTCGTATAGGGCTGTAATACTCATTTTCTATCTGCAAAATACTCTCGTTAAGTTGTATTCTCTCACCCTTTTCATTGTACAGCCCAATTTCTTTATATTGTTTAAATTCTTGAGCTGTTGCATTTAACATATCTTTGACATAAGCTTTAACATTGTCATACGAAATATTAAGATCTTTTTGAGCAGGGCTGGTGTAACCAAGATCGCTCATCCTAAGACTAGTTGAAAACTCTCCAACATAAAATTCCTCATCCAGATCTACCAAATACTCTGTTTTTTTCCTGACAGAAGTTTTTGCACAAATAGGGCTTGCTCCAAATAGATATGGCAATAACCACATATATTCAAAATAATTATTTATAACCCCGAAATAAACATCTGAATTTGATATCCCAAGCTCAATTGCCTTTTTTAGAATCAAACTTTTATCAAATGAAAAATTATAATGGATCCCAGCTATAATCTGCATAATCTTACCATAACGAGCAGTTAACCCTTTACGGTACACTTGTTTCATCCTACCAGAATTTGAGTCACCAAAATCAGCTTCTTTTATTTGTGCTTCTGTTGCTGATAATGGCATACTAGTATTTAAAATAAACTCTTCCTTAGACATACTTTGCAAAGTAAAAGCGCTCAAGGTAGTAAGCTCATGCAATGTTATATCTATATTTTTGTGTGGTTTTGTTATTATTTCTAGAAGGTTTTCTGAAAAATCCACCGTGATACTACTATTAGTAAGCTTATGACCCAAAGATTGCGGGTGTCCAGAACAAGCTAAGCTACCATCACTATAAATACGTAAAGTCTCCCTCTCAATACCTCTAAGGTTCATTACATTTTTAAGATCGTACATGTTAGTCCTAAATAGTTAAAATCAGCCAAACCAAACATTCTTAGGTAGGCTAATTATCTAATACTAGCATTTTTTTTAAGCGTAAAACAAATATTACGCTTACATACACCAAAACGCCAAATAATATAATCATTAATATATTCTTGAGTCTACCAAACATTGTTAAACTAATCCAATAATCATCAGTCAAATTAAATAACTTTAATGTCATTACCATACAAACACAGGCTACAGCTATCTTTAGCAAATATTTAAATGGCAAGAAAACATCAACAAATAGCTTAAAATTGAATCTAATAAGTATCAATATTTGGATAACCATATTTATTAAAGCTGTTATTGAGCTAACAACAGCTAAATACACAAAAGCGTATTTGTCATGACTGTACAGGCGTATTATGTAAGTATCAAGCGCAACCCCACAAATCAAAATAAATAGACTAATCCAAAAAACAATATTTGCTTTGTTTTGAACATACAAAGCAGAAACTATGACGCGGATAAAAACAAAACAAAACAATGAAAGTAAATACCCAAGCATTGCTAAATATGTGAAATTCACATCGTTTAAACTAAACTTACCATAATAAAATAATGTTATAACTATAGGTTTAGCTAATATTGATAGCCCAATAATAGCTGGTATTACCATCAGAAACATAACTTTTATTACTAAAGCTAGATTTTTATAAAATAGTGCATTATCTTTCTTAGATTTAACTAAATATGGAATCATAGCCATAGCTATAGCTGTACCAAATATACCATATAAAAACTGGTTAACTCTATCAGCGTAATACAGCCATGCTAAACTTCCTGATAATAAAAATGAAGCAAAAAAAGTTTCTATAAGTGAGCTAATTTGTAAAACTGCTGCCCCTAGAAAAGCCATAGGTAGCTTTTTGAAGAAAAGCTTTGCTTTTATATTTTTCACAAAAAGTATCGTCTTAGTTATATTTATCCTACCTAAGAGCATAGATAATGAAAATACCGCTATTATTAACTGACATAATCCTGCTAGTAAAACACTATAAGCCACAATATAAATAGGTACACTAAACTTTGGAGATATTATTATCCCACCTATCATTACTAAGTTTAAAAATATTGGAAAAGATGAAGAAATTATATATTTACTATAACTATTAAGGATTGCAGCTACTAATCCAACAGTACAATTTAATAAAACGTACGGTAGCATTATGATAAACATCGTCCATACTAGCTGTAACATCTCATTATTAGAAATAAGTCCATAAGCGTATATATCAACCCATACTCTACTAAAACCTAAACCTACTATGATTAAAAACATCAGCATTATAGCGATTAAATACAATATTGTTGCTATAAATTCTTTTTGCTCATCTGAGATTTTTCCATCAATATATGGATTAATAATTTGAGTAAAAGTGCCTGAGGATGTAACTTTACGCATAAATTCTGGTATTCTAAATGCCACCAAAAATGCCTGTAACGCTCCACTACTTCCAAAAAACGTTGCCAATAACAAATCCCGCACAAAGCCTAGTACTTTTGATACAAGCAATAAACCAGAAATAATTAAACTATTGGAAAAAAACTTTTTCACAGAATACAAACATTAATAAAATCCATATTTACCAATTATAACCATAGGCAAGCCAAAATAGGAATCAAGAATAAAAATTAGTTAGAATCCTTTAAAGACACTATAGTCTTCCACTGACTTTCTATTGCTTTTACTTTTTCTTTGGCAGCTTGAACCTGGCTTTCGGACAACTTAATTGCTGCTAAGTTAGCTTGGGCATCTTTAAAACCATTTTTTGAAAAGTCTGGCATACAATACTCATTAAACTGTTTCCAATAATCCTTCTTAGGTTTTTTGAACAAATCAATTGCCACAGATAAATAAGCGTACTTTTCCACAGGATCTTGAGTTAGCTCAGCAGCTAAAACAAAAGCTGGTGCAAAAGGCTGAGTTATAGCCTGTTTAGTATATACTAGAGCTGTTTTTTTATCACCTTTAGCCAAATATACTTTTGCCAACCCAACTTCTACTGGTGATACATGATTAAGTTCATAAGCCTTCTTATACCACTCTAATGCTATAGCGTCATCTTTTGGTAAACCTCCTGTGCCAGACATATAGGCATCACCAATAAACGTTCTAGCCTGAGCTACGCAGTATGGATATAATTTCACAAAGCTACTTTCTTTTTTAATCAAGAAAGAATCTCTAGCCATTAAACTTCCATTAGCCACAGCTAATTTATACCATTTAAATGCTTGAGCAAAATTAGGCCACGGATTTCCTCCAGATCTAGCATAAAGATTCCCTAATTGGTTTTGCGCAACCATATATCCTAACTCTGCTGATTTTTTGATATACTCAAAACCTTTAGCTCGGTTAATTTTTACACCATCCGCTCCAAAATAATACATCTCTCCTATTGAATACATTAGGCTATAATAAACTTTTAAACCATCCCCACTACTTGGGATACCATTTTTATTGTAAAAATCTACTACCCATAAAGCGTATTCTAAAGCAAGTTTATTATCTTGGTCTGTCTGAATATATGCTTGAGCTAATATTGTTGTAGCTTTTGCATCTTTTTTAGCATATGGCTGGCAGTTTTCCAAAGCTTGACCATATTTCTCCTGCGCACCATCCTGGTAGCAACTCTCTAAAGTCGCGTAAGATGATCCAAAGACCAACAAGCCTAAAAAACAAATTAAAAACTTAACTTTCATGCAGTTTCCCTTCTAACTTAGCTGGAATTAAAGACAATTTAAGGTAATGATATATAGTAATATTTAATATTTCCATAAAAATATACCTTAATTATTTAAGAAATTTCTACCTCTCTTCTTTCAACCAGATATCTTATGTAAATATTTGAAGAGGGTTTTGGTAAAAAATCTTTGCCTTTATCTGGCCATTCTATAAAACATATACTTTTTTCATTAAAGTAATCTCTAATACCAACCCATTCTAATTCTTCAGGATCAGAAATTCTATACAAATCAAAGTGGTAAATATTAAAATCTTTAAACTCATAACTCTCTACCAAAGTATAGGTCGGACTCTTCACATTGCCCTTATAGCCTAATGCTTTTAGTATACCTTTTACAAAAGTTGTTTTACCTGCTCCCAAATCACCATGTAAGAAAATTGTTTTACCAGGCTGTAAACTTTTAGAATACTCAGCAGCTAAACTTAGCATTTGTCTTTCATTAGAAGCTATTTTTTTCATACTCTTTTGTAAATTCTCCTGCCAATACAAATGATCCAAAAACTACTGTTACAGTACTCTTTTTTGACAAATAAACACTACTTAGATCTTTATTAAACTCAACTCGCAAAATGTCATGGTTACTAAATACCTGTTTTATATTATCTACATTTAGAGCTCTTTCATCAAAAGTTTTAAGGTCTATAACTTCCCACTTATAGATGTGTTTTTTAGCAATAGATACAATTGCATTTATATCCTTGGTCGCCAAAACACCAAATATAGCTTCATATTTAATATCCTTAGTACCAAACCTATTATTCAAAAGCTTAAATAAATACTCTACTGAAGCTGGATTATGTGCAACATCAACTACCACATAACTATTATTTATTTCGTCATTTTTGAGTATATTAAAACGAGCTCTAGCTCTTATATCCTCTAGCTTAGGAATATAAGTAATCTGCATTTTTCTTAGTAAATAATCAGCTATTCCCATAGCTATATTATAGCTGTCACGAAAGCAGTTCTTTGCTTTAGGATTATAATCTTTATCGTAGATTACAGCTTCTATAATATTTGCATACTCATAAACACTATTAGGCATCGTTGAACCTAAAAATAGAGGTTTACCTTTACGAGCTATAGCAACTTTTTCTATGCCTATTTTTTCCAAAGTATCCCCTAAAATTTCACAATGGTCAAAATCTATATTTGTAATCGCTGCTATATCCGGGTCAATCATATTAGCAGCATCTAGCCTACCACCTATACCAACCTCTAATAGTAAATAATCTAGCCTAGTTATCCTTTGTGAATACAAACAAGCACACAAAAAAGCTATTTGATAATAAGATAGTTTATATTCTGGTGTTAGTTCTTCTAACCTTTCTAACAGCTCTAATAGCTGACTATCTGATATAGGACATTTATTCAAAGATATCCTTTCAACAAATTTAAAAACATGAGGAGATGTATGACTTAGTACTTTTTTATTATTTGCAACAAGCAACTCCTCAAGCATAGCTACAGTAGTCCCTTTACCATTAGTCCCAGCTATAGTTATAACTTTAAATTTCTTGTTAAAATTGAATCTACTAAGAATAAATAAAATATCTGTAAGAGTGCATTTACGAGCATCGTTAGCCATAATTTTAGCTATTTTGGTTTCAACGCTCATTTTTAGCTTTCTTGTTAAGCTTGTGGTTGCTCAGTATGCTTATGCTCCAAAGCGTAAGAATTGTTTTTTGTAAGTTCTGGCATTAGTTTATCGATTAGCTGTGCTACTTCCGATCTTAAGTTTCTACGATCTACAATCATATCAACCATACCTTTTTCTACCAAAAACTCACTTCTTTGGAACCCTTCTGGTAATTGCTCTCTCACTGTTTGCTCTATAACTCTAGGCCCAGCAAAACCGATCAAAGCTTTTGGCTCAGCTATATGTACATCACCAAGCATAGCTAAAGATGCCGATACCCCACCAGTGGTAGGATCTGTTAGAACAACTAAATATGGTAGCTTAGCTTCAGATAACTTCTGTAAAGCAGCACTAGTTTTTGACATCTGCATTAATGAAAATAATGACTCTTGCATTCTAGCGCCACCACTTGCTGTAAAGCATATAAATGGTATTTTTTTCTCCATTGCAAGCTTAACGCCTCGGACAAATTTTTCACCTACTACAGATCCCATAGAGCCCCCTAAAAACATAAAGTTAAATGCAGCTGCTACGACTGGAAAACCTTCTACCGTTCCTTGCATAACTACCAAAGCATCTTTTTCATCGGTCTTTTTTTGAGCTTGCGACAGTCTATCTTTGTAAGATTTTGTATCTTTAAACTTAAGCATATCTACAGGCTCTATATTAGCAAAATGCTCTACAGCGCTGTGGCGGTCAAAAAATATCTCTAGCCTATGTCTAGCAGAGATTCTATAATGGTAATTACAATTAGGACACACTGACTTATTATTATTTAACTCTTCAGAATATAGTGTCACCTGACAACTTGGACATTGACTCCATACTCCGCTTGGTAAATCTTTTTTCTGAGCATTTAACCCTAGACTCCTACTTATTACCCTAGTTAACCAACTCATAAACTACTGTCCTCCTAAAATAAAACAGATATACAAAACTAGCTAAATATTTCTATATCACTAAAGAAATATTTTATTTCTTGGGCTGCTGTATCTTCACTATCAGAGCCGTGTACAGCATTAGCATCTATACTATCTGCAAAATCAGCTCTAATTGTACCTTTTGCTGCTTCTTTAGGATTAGTAGCCCCCATCAACTCACGGTTTTTTGCTATTGCATTTTCACCTTCTAAAACTTGAATCATAACTGCCCCAGAAATCATAAATTCTACCAAAGCGCTAAAAAAAGGTCTTTGTTTATGTACGGCATAGAAACCTTCTGCCTCTGTTTTTGATAAATGCTTCATCTTCGCAGCAATTACTTTTAAACCAGCTTTTTCAAAACGGCTATAAATCTCACCTATAACATTCTTTTCTACAGCGTCAGGCTTTATTATAGATAGAGTTCTCTGTTTACTCATTTTACTTCTCCAATATTTTATTAGTTTGAATTATAGCACTTTTATTCACGAAATATCAAAACAAGCATTAATTATTAGTTATTTCTATAGCAGCCTCTATAAATGATTCAAATAATTTATGACCATATCTTGGTGTCGATGTAAATTCCGGGTGTGCTTGACAAGCTATAAACCACCTGTGCTGAGGTATCTCTATAAGCTCCATTAAGCTACCATCTTCTGATCTGCCTGAAAAAATTAATCCTACTTGCTCAAGTCTTTCAACGTAATTATTATTTACTTCATATCTATGACGATGTCTCTCTATGATACTGTCTGCTTGATATATTTCTCTAGCACGAGAACTTGCTTTTAATATACACTTATAAACACCTAGACGCATTGTACCACCTAGATCAGACTCTTTGTTACGTTGATGTATAGTTCCATCTTCAGATTGCCACTCCTCTATAAGAGCAATTACTGGATTAGTTGTAGTCGGTTCTAATTCACTAGAATGAGCATCTTTTAAACCTAAAACATTACGAGCGTACTCGACTACAGCAAGCTGCATGCCCAAGCAGATCCCCAAAAATGGAATATCATTCTCACGGGCGTATTTTATTGCCGTGATTTTCCCTTCTACTCCCCTACTACCGAATCCACCAGGCACAAGGATTGCTGATACACCTTTAAAAGATGAATTTATGTTATTCTCTGTAATTGTTTCTGAATCAACAAATTTGATGTTTACCTTTACACCTTTTTTATAGCCAGCATTGTAAAGGGCTTCATTAAGAGATTTATAGGCTTCTGTTAATGAAACATATTTACCAACCATTGCTATCGTTACTTCACCATTGACGTTTTTAATAGTGTCAACAACATTTTGCCATTCTGTCAAATCTGCTTCTTTAGCTTGTAAAGATAAAAGCTCTACCAGCTTAGCATCAAATCCTTGCTTATTATACTTAAGTGGTACTTCATAAATAGTCTTTACATCTTCTGCTATAAAAATACAATCTTGGCTTACATTGGTAAAAAGAGCTATCTTTCTTTTCTCACTCTCATCAAAAGCTTGCTCGCATCTGCAAACTAAAACGTCTGCTTGTATACCAATACCTCTTAGCTCTTTTACAGAGTGTTGCGTAGGTTTAGTTTTTAGTTCACCTGCTACCCTTATATATGGCAACAAAGTTAAATGTACAAATAAAGTTCTAGATCTACCTAACTCTATTCTTAGCTGCCTAATAGCTTCTAAAAATGGTAAAGACTCAATATCACCAACTGTACCACCAATCTCTACAATAGCCACATCAACATTATCAGCTATACCCATACAAATACGATTTTTAATCTCATCTGTAATATGTGGGATGACCTGGATAGTAGCACCCAGATAGTCTCCTTTACGCTCTTTTCTAAGTACACTTTGGTAAACTTTACCTGTAGTGAAATTATTTGCTTGAGTCATTTTAGCACGTATGAAACGCTCATAATGACCTAAATCTAAGTCAGTTTCTGCACCATCTTCAGTTACAAATACTTCTCCATGCTGTAGCGGGCTCATCGTGCCAGGGTCGACATTAATATAGGGATCAAGTTTTAGCATAGTTACATTTAAACCACGGCTTTCTAAAAGAGTAGCTAAAGATGCAGCTGTAACACCTTTACCGAGTGAAGATACAACTCCACCAGTTACAAAAATAATTTTAGTATTTGAATTCATCTTGAAAAAGAAATTTTAGAAAATCATGGAACATAATGATAACATTTTTAACCAAGTGTTACCATTTCAAAACGGCAAATTTCAATAGCAAATTAAAAACTATGATTTTCTTGATTAAGATATTTCACGTGAACTTATAAAGTTAATAAAGGTAGATAAAGCATTAAACTTACTAAGTTGCAACAAAGCCCCATAAAATATCAAGAAACTCTGCATCATATATGACATGGTTTGTCAAAAAATGATTGTGTGCATTGATTTATATATAACAAGGTGAGATAAATAATGTTAATGTATATCTAGTTCAAATTGAAACAAATAACAGCTATAAACAATGAATATAAATAAAATATAGGTAACTGTTATTAGCAATATTAATAATTTAATAATTGGTCAGATCACAGATAGTTTACCTTAAAAATGTAAAAGGAGCATTATTAATGACTACATTAATAAATAAAGAGTTTGCTGAGGGTAATTTTACAAAAAAAAGATATCACCTCAAAAAAGAATCTAATATTCTGTATATTATATTATATGTTAGTTGGAAATTTGAGAAAGGATGGTCCGTCCTTTCTCCTATTAACACAGAAGAAAAATTTAAGAATGACTGGAAAAATACAATAGAATCTAACTGGTCACGTAGGTTTATTATAAATATAGATGGTGAAAAACTTATTCCTATATTTAAAATTATTGAAGCTGACCCCGACAATGAAAAAGATTGTTGGAATATTTTAGTTAAAAATATGGCTTCAGGACGCTCTTGTGTTAATTGCTTTAGTGGAAATGTAGTATTATATTCTGGAGCCTTAGATTCAAGCTCTTCTACTAAAAGCATGGCTATGAATATAGGATACAAGTTAACTTTTGGACAATGGTCAAATACTTCAGCTATAACTCATTACTCAAAAACCAAGTTACAATCCATTTTACAAATCAGTAGCGAAAATGAACTTATTCAAAAATTAAAAAATTATGTGAATAAGGGTTGTTATGAGTTTTATCCAATAACCATTTATAATAACTTAGGCTTGTATCAACGTATTAAAAAAGAGAATATTTACCCTAATATTACTTACAAAGAAGCATTAAATATACCGCCTAAAATAATAATTAAAGGCAGAAATAATATAGAGGTCATGCATAAAGATTCTTATCAAGACTTCCCAATTGCTGTACATGAATTTGGTCATATGATCGGATTACCAGATGAGTACTTAAGTGATTCTCATATAAATAAAGATATAAAAAATATTTGTAATAAATTTAATATTGAAATTCCAAATTTCAATAGTAATAATAAAAATCTAATGTCTATGGGAGATAGGTTTCTACCTTTTTATTATTCCACAATATTATTTTCATTATATAAAATGTATCCATTGACTAAAGAAGTTAGCTTAATTCCTCTAGATGAGGAATTAAATATTACAACTATAGATAATAACTATCAAGTTATAAATATTGAAGGCTCAACTTTATTTATTAATTATAAAAAATTTAATGTCATGATAGATCCAAATAATATTATTATTGTAAATTCAAGAAATAATGTTGGTTCTTTCTTTACTTATAATACAAAAGAATTTCAACTAAAGCTTTACGTCAAAAATAATGAGGTTAAAAAAATTGTAGGACATATAGATAAATTAACTTGTCATGCCAATAATTCTCGGATTTCTTTGACAATAGGTAATGAATTTTATGACCTAGATTCATTATCCAATGCTACACATTTTTTAGGCGCGAACCAGGCCTATAGTAGAAATGAATTTAATGTAAAAACAACGGCTCTTTTGAATAAATGGAATGAAATTAAAAATAATTATAAACATTTAAATAATAGATATCTAAAGTAACTACAGCTTAACCTAAGTCTCACAGACATATTTATAAACCTATTTACACAGTTAATAGAAAGCCTCAAGGGACTCAAGGCTGACATAGAAAGTTTACTTGATATACTTGTTAACTAATCTAACAAAAGTCATTGGATCTTCTATCTTAGCCCCCTCTACAAACATCGCTTGAAGAAGCAGTAACTGTGACAAATCACCAAAAACCTCTGTATCAGGCTCATCTTTTAACCTTTGTACAAGATGATGCTCAGAATTTAGCTCCAAAACTGGCTTCATACCCATACCAGGCATAAATGCTTGTCCAGCTTCTTCCATCATTTTCTGCATATGTAAACTCATACCATAATCATTTACAACCACACAACTTGGAGAATCTGTCAAACGCTTAGATAAACGTACATCTTCAACCTTATCTTTTAACACTTCTTTGATATCTTTTAACACTTTTTCGAAATCTTTGGTTTCTTTTTCAAATTTTTCTTTGGTTTCTTCAGTCTCAAACTTATCTAAATCAATATCACCTTTGATAATTGATTTCATATGCTTACCATCAAATTCAGTCAAACTAGACATCATCCACTCATCTATTCTATCTGTCATTAGAAGCACTTCGATACCTTTCTTTTTAAATACTTCCAATTGAGGATTGTTTAGCGCAGCTTTATAGCTATCTGAAGTAATATAGTAAATAATATCTTGACCTTCTTTCATACGTGAAATATAGTCAGTTAAAGATACTGTTTGTTTAGCGTCTTCACTAGCTGTAGAAGTAAATCTTAATAGACCAGCGATTTTCTCTTTATTGCTATAGTCATCCGAAACACCTTCTTTTAGCACTTGACCAAAATTATCCCAAAACTTTTGGTATTTCTCTTTATCTTTCTTAGCTAACTTACTTAACTCACTAAGAATCTTTGTAGCCGATGCTTTTTTAATTTTATCAATTACTTTATTATGTTGTAGAATTTCACGCGACACATTCAAAGGCAAATCAGCAGAGTCAACTACACCTTTAATAAACCTCAAATATGGAGGTAGTAATTCTTTGTTCTCCATAATAAACACTCTACGTACGTATAAAGATAAACCATAATCCTTATCTCTATTCCAAAAATCAAAAGATTTATTTTCTGGTATAAATAACAAGCTAGTGTATTCAAGATTACCTTCTACCTTATTATGTGACCATATCAATGCATTAGCAAAATCATGTGAAATATACTTATAGAATTCGTTATACTCATCATCTGTAATCTCATCTTTTGATCTTAACCAGATAGCTTTAGTATTATTTACAGTTTCATATTCATCTTTTATAGTTTGCTTACCATCTTTATCAAACTCAACTTTTTTCATTTGGATAGAAGTATTTATACAGTCAGAATACTTATTGACTAACCCTTTTAAAACTTGGTGCTCCAATAAGTCTTCATGCTCTTTTTTAAGGTGAAGAGTAATCTCCGTACCACGCTTTTCTTTTGTAATACTCTCTACAGTAAAACCATTTTGTGCATCAGATACCCACTTTGTTGCTTGAGATTTATCTTGTCCTGCTTTTCTAGTTCTTACAGTTACCTTATCTGCGACTATAAATGACGAATAAAACCCAACTCCAAATTGGCCTATCAGCTCATTATCTTTACTTTTATCACCAGTTAAACTTTCTAAAAACTTTTTAGTGCCTGATTTTGCTATTGTTCCTAAATTTTCGATAACTTCTTCTTCTGTCATACCAATACCATTATCACTAACAGTTATTGTCTTAGCTTTTTTATCAAAATCTATTTTTATAGCATAATCAGTATCATCTTCATTAAGTTGTGCATTTGAAATACTTTCGTATCTAAGTTTCTCAATAGCATCAGAACTATTAGAAACTAGCTCCCTTAGGAATATTTCACGATTTGAATATAGCGAATGAATAACTAAATGAAGTAACTTATCTACTTCAGTTTCAAAAGTGTATTTTTTTTCTGACATTTATATAACCCTCTTTTATTAGATTAACCTATTTACAACATGGTTAATATGAGAGTTATATATTATTTTTCAAGATTTTTTTATATAAAAAGATAAGGAAAATATTGTTAAATTAAAAATTAGATTTATCCTTCGTCAGCTACTTCTTCAACTTGTGGTCTATCAACTAGCTCAATAAATGCCATTGGTGCTTTATCACCAAATCTATATCCACATTTCAGAACTCTAGTATAACCACCTGCTCTTTCAGCGAAACGCACTCCAAACTCTTCAAAAAGCTTTTTTACTGCTGCTTTATTTCTCAGGAAATCAAAAGCTTGTCTTCTTAAAGCTACAGACTGTGATTTAAACTCATTAGAGTTTGTATCTAACTCATTTCTTAATTTATGTTCTCTTTTTGCTAAAGTAACTAAAGGCTCAATTATTGTTCTTAGTTCTTTAGCTTTAGGTAATGTAGTTTTGATAATCTCATGATTAATAAGAGAAGCTGACATGTTTTTGAACATTGCTTTTCTATGACTACTAGTTCTGCTGAACTTCCTACCTTGTTTATGATGTCTCATAGTAATTACTCCTTTATAGTTAATATTATTTGATTACTATATATTTTATTTACCTTCAACTAATTCTCTAAAATTATCAATTACAACTCCTAGAGATAAGTTGTTATCTATAAGTATCTGCTTAATTTCATTAAGAGATTTTTTACCTAGGTTAGGTATTTTCATTAGTTGCGACTCAGAATACTGAACTAGATCTCCTAAATACTTAATATTTTCAGCCCGTAAACAATTAGATGATCTAACTGTAAGTTCTAAATCATCTATCGGCTTAAGAAGTATCGGGTCAATATTAGAATCTATTAAAGCATCTCCGATCTTACTGTGATTTGGCACCTTTAAAGAAACAAATACTGACATTTGTTCACAAAAGTATTCCAACGATTTTGTAACAGCTTCTAATGGTTCTATAGTCCCGTTTGTTTTTAGAAATATTTCTAATACTTCACTATCATCATTCTCAATAACTTCAAAGGCTACCTTTTTAGCTGGGTTAAAATCAGCATCTACAGCTATATCACCTACTTTCTCTAATTCAGCAGGCATCGCTGAAAGAATACCAACGTTTCTTCCCCAAACAACGCTAGCTACCAAATTAAGTTCTCTCTTATTCGTTAAAGTTGCGATCACTTGATCTTTATTTATAATCTCAACTCCACCAGTAACTTTAAAGTCGCCTGCTGTAACAACGCCACTTTTATTAACTGATAGCTCTAGTTCAACATTATCAACATTTTCATCAAGCTTTACCGCTACTTTTTTTAAATTTGAAACTACTTCAACAATGTCTTCCTTAACATCATCTAATGTAGAGTATTCATGCAAAACACCTTTTATATTTACTTTAACTATAGATGCTCCAGGCAAAGATGAAAGCAGAACCCTTCTGATTGAGTTACCAAGAATATGAGCCATACCTTTTTCCACAGGAGAAAGCTGCACCTTATATCCAAAAGCACCCAATTCTTCTATAAGTCGTACACTAGGTGTAAATTCCTGTTTCAAATTATTATTACTCACTAAAAATCTCCTTGAAATAAGGCTATAATGAGCTACTAAAGTAATGAATCTTAAAAAATATAATTACTTAGAGTAAAGCTCGACAATTAATTGTTCATTTATATCTGATGATAATTCAGATCTATCTGGAGAAGTTTTTAAAGTTCCCTCTAAAGTATCAGTATTTACATCTATCCAAGAAAGTTCTTTTCTATGTTTTGCAAGCTCTACTGCGTTTTGTATTCTCAATTGTTTCTTAGATTTTTCCTTAACCGCAACAATATCACCAGCTTTAATTTGCGCAGATGGTATATTACATGTTTTACCATTTAATAATATACCTTTATGCACGACTAATTGTCTTGCTTCAGCTCTAGTCGCAGCAAATCCCATTCTATAAACTAAGTTGTCCAACCTTGACTCTAAAAGCTCTAGTAAAGTAGCACCTGTGTTACCTTTTCTTCTACTTGCTTCAACATAGTATTTCTTAAATTGACCTTCTAAAATACCATACATACGACGAACTTTTTGCTTTTCTCTTAACTGAAGACCATAGTCAGAAAGACGAGCCTTTCTAGCTCCGTGCTGACCTGGCGCTGTATTCATTTTACATTTTTCATCAATAGCTTTTACGCCACTTTTTAAGAATAAATCCGTACCTTCTCTTCTAGAAAGTTTACACTTTGGTCCTAGATATCTAGCCATTATAAAATTCCCTTTAAAATATTAAACACGACGTTTTTTAGGAGGACGACATCCATTATGAGGCAAACCAGTCACATCTGTTATACTAGTTACCTTCAAGTTCTTAGTATTCAAAGCTCTAACAGCTGAATCTCTACCTGAACCTGGTCCTTTTACTAAAACATCTACATTCTTAACACCATATTCTAAGGCCATATCAGCTGCTCTTTCTGCTGCAACCTGCGCGGCAAATGGTGTACTTTTTCTTGACCCTCTAAAGCCACTACCACCAGATGTAGCCCATGATAAAGCATTACCTTGTCTATCTGTAATAGTTACTATAGTGTTGTTAAAAGAAGAGTAAATATGAGCAACTGCATCAGTAACTACTCTTTTTACTTTTTTCTTTGTTGATCTAACAGACTTAGCCATATAATCTACCCTTTAATCGTTATAGTTATAATTGTATTATGCCTTTATAGGCTTTCTCGGACCTTTACGAGTACGAGCATTAGTCTTCGTTCTTTGCCCTCTTACAGGAAGGCTACGACGATGCCTTCTACCTCTGTAGCAACCCAAATCCATAAGTCTTTTTATATCCATAGAAACTTCACGGCGTAAATCACCTTCTACAGTAAATTTAGCAACTTCTGCTCTTAAGCTCTCAACTTGCTCTTCTGTTAAATCCTTGATTTTAACAGTTGGATTTAATTTGCAATTCTCACAAATTTTCATCGCTCTTGTTTTACCTATTCCATAAATCGAAGTTAATCCTATTACAGCGTGTTTATGAACAGGAATATTAACACCAGCTATACGAGCCATTTATTTCACTCCTAATAATTATCTTTAGTTTAGTGCTACCACAAGCAATTAGTAACTTGCTAGGATAACTTTTTAAAAACAAATAATCAAGCTTTATTTATATAAGCTTGGTACCTTAACCTTGTCTTTGCTTGTGCCTAGGATCAGTACATATAACGCGAACAACTCTATTACGTTTTATAACCTTACAATTCCTACACATTTTTTTAACTGAAGCTCTAACTTTCATTATATTTCTCCAAAAATTTCTCTACTTTCTCTTACTGCTGAGATTTGCTTTTTTTAATAAAGAATCATACTGAGTTGACATCATATGTGATCTCACTTGAGCCATGAAATCCATCATAACCACTACCACAATTAGCAACGAAGTACCACCAAATGTAAATGACAATCCCTGTGCAAAAAATTTAACTACAAATATAGGCAATAAACATATTGCTGTAATATACAACGATCCTACCAAAGTTAGCCTTGTCATGACTGCATCTATATATTTAGCAGTTTGCTCACCAGGTCTAACACCAGAAATGTAAGCTCCTGACTTTTTCAGGTTATCAGCTGTTTCTTTCGGATTGAATACTAAAGAAGTATAAAAGAAACAGAAAAATATAATAGTTACTGCAAATACTATAGTGTAAACTATACTACCGGGCTGAAGTATTTCTGAAACATCAGCCAACCAACCTAATGAACTATAGTTAGATAACCAACCAAATAATACACCTGGTACCATAAGTATCGAAGATGCAAATATCGCTGGAATCACCCCTGCCATATTAAGTTTTAATGGTAAATGGCTAGTTTGAGCAGCATACATTTTTCTACCTTGCTGTCTTTTAGCGTAATTTACAGTTATTTTTCTTTGAGCACTTTCCATAAACACTACAAAAGCAATCACTAGTAGTAGTAAAATAAGTAGTACCCAAACTGATAAATAAGTTATACTAGAACCTGGCGCATTTGCTTGTGAAATAGTATTTAAAATTTCAGCGGGAAGGTTAGCTACAATACCAGAGAAAATTAATAATGAAATACCATTACCAACTCCTCTTTCTGTAATTTGCTCACCTAGCCACATCAAAAACATACTACCTGTAGTCACCGAAACGATAGTTGTCAAATAAAACAAAACTGTATTATTTGTTGTTACTAAACCCTCTTGGTGTAACACAAAAGCAACTATACCTAAAGATTGCACCAACGCTAAAGCAAGAGTTAAATATCTAGTATATTGAGTTATTTTTTTCTGGCCAGATTCACCTTCTTTTTTTAACTCTATAAACTTAGGATAAACTGCTGACAACATTTGAAAAATTATAGATGCTGAGATATAAGGCATTACACCTAGAGCAAATATACTCATCTGAGTAAGAGCGCCGCCAGAAAACATATTAAACATACTCATCAAACCACTAGTTGATGAGCGTTGATTAGAAATAATATCTACCAATTTTGCTGGATCTATGTTCGGAATAGGAATATAAACTCCTAACCTAAACACAATAATAGCCATCACAACAAAGATCAAACGAGATTTTAATTCACCTGTACCTGAAGCACTATTAAACTTTGACATATTTTTGTTTCTTACTCTACTTTACCGCCAGCTTTTTCGATAGCTTCTTTCGCACCTTTAGTGCAAGCCACTCCTTTTAGATTAATAGCTTTTTGAATCTCTCCACTGGCTATAACCTTAGCTGTTTTTATATCTTTTCTAACAAGACCAAAGTCTTTCAGGACATCCAAAGTAATCTCATCTACTGCAATATTATTTAATTCATGCAATCTGATTTCAGCAATATATCTCTTAGTTGGAGAAGTAAAACCAAACTTTGGTAGTCTTCTTTGCAAAGGCATTTGTCCGCCTTCAAAACCTACTTTATGATAGCCACCTGAACGCGCTTTTTGTCCTTTATGACCTTTACCAGAAGTTTTCCCCAGTCCACTTCCAATACCACGACCTAGTCTCTTAGGAGCACTTTTTGAGCCAACAGCAGGAGCAATTGTATTTAATTTCATCTTATACTACCCCTCTACTTTAACCATATAATATATTTTATTAGCCATACCTCTATTCTCAACAGTGTCAAGAACTTCTACTGTATGGCGTATCTTTCTTAACCCCAAACCTCTAGCGCATGCTATATGGTTTTGCTTACGGCCAATAAGACTTTTTACTAAAGTAACCTTGAATGTTTTAGCTTGAGTCATTTTAAATTACTCCTGAATCTCTTCAACAGAAAGGCCTCTTTTCTCAGCGATCTCTTCTGGTGATTTAATTTTTGCCAAACCAGCGATAGTAGCTCTAACAACGTTTGCTGGATTAGTTGAACCATAAGTCTTTGCTAAAACGTTATGCACACCTACTGCTTCAAAAACTGCACGCATAGCACCACCAGCAATAATACCTGTACCTGCTGAAGCAGGTTGCATAAACACCTTAGATGCTCCATGATTCGACATCACTGGATACCATAACGTATCATTATTTAAATTGACTGATACCATGTTTCTTTTAGCGCTTTCCATAGCTTTTTGGATAGCTATAGGCACTTCTCTTGATTTACCTCTACCTATTCCAATCTTGCCTTTGCCATCACCCACAACTGTCAAGGCAGCAAAGCTCATAATTCTACCACCTTTTACTGTCTTAGAGTGCCTTTTAACACTAACCAACTTTTCAATCAGTTCTTCATTTTTTTTCACTTCATTAGACATAATGAATAATCATCCATATTTTATTTATTAAAACTGTAGACCATGTTCTCTAGCAGCATCTGCTAAAGCCTTAACACGTCCATGATATTTATATCCTGATCTATCAAAAGCAACTTTTTCTATACCTTTTTCTTTACATCTATTAGCGATCTCTTCACCAATAATTACAGCAGATGCAACATTTCCAGTATATTTACATTTTGCTTTTATATCTTTTTCTACAGTAGATGCAGCAGCTAACACGGTAGAACCATCACTAGAAATAACCTGAGCGTAAATGTGCTTAGGTGTTCTAAAAACACAAAGCCTAGTATGCCCTAATTCTCTTAGCTTGATTCTAGTACGCTTACTACGATTCAAACGAGCAGTTTTCTTATCCATAATAATATTATCCTTTACTACTACTTCTTCTTAGCTTCTTTCTTAACTACAAATTCGCCTTCATAGCGGACACCTTTGCCTTTATAAGGCTCAGGCTTCCTATAATCTCTAATTTCAGCAGCTACTTTACCCAAAAGTTCTTTATCAGCACCTTTTAAAATTATCTCTGTAGGAGCTGGAGTTTCCGCTATTATCCCCTCAGGCAGCTGATAAACAACTGGATGTGAAAAACCTAAAGTTAGATTTAATTCACTACCTTGAGCCTTAGCACGGTAACCAACACCTATAATTTTCAACTTTCTTTCAAATCCTTTTGTTACACCTTCAACCATATTACTTAATATAGCTCTAGCTGTACCAGATTGAGCAATAGCGTTTTTGCTACTACTTGAAGGTTTGATATTAGCAACGTTGTCAGCGATATCAAAATTCACATCAGTAGAGAATTTTTTTGTCAAAGTTGCTTTAGCGCTTTTAACCTGCACCTCATTACCAGCAGCCACACTTATGGTAACTCCACTTGGTATAATGACAGGTTTTTTACCTATTCTTGACATTATTATATTCCTCCAACATTAAGCCACGTAGCCAATAATTTCACCACCAATACCAAGGGCTCTAGCCTCTCTATCACTCACCAAACCTTTTGAAGTAGAAACGATAGCAACACCAAAACCACCATACACTTTAGGTAACTCTGCATGTGACTTATATATTCTTAAGCTTGGCCTAGAAACTCTCTTGATCATCTCAATCACAGGGGTACCAGCATGATATTTAAGCTCAATATTTATAGAAGGATGACCCTTTGCTGTTGTTGCTTTTGAACATTGTGCAACATAACCTTCTTTTACCAAAAAGTTTGCTATTTCCATTTTCATTTTTGAAAAAGGAATAGAAACGGTTTCTTTATGTGCCGAAAGACCATTTCTAATTCTTGTAAACATATCCGCTATAGGATCTTGCATACTCATAATCTAAATTCCTTATTACCAACTAGCTTTTTTCAGACCAGGAACATCACCTGCCATTGCATACTCTCTTAGTTTATTACGGCATAAACCAAATTTTCTATAAACAGCGTGAGGTCTACCTGTAACCTTACATCTTCTTTGAACCCTAGAAGCTGAAGAATTTACTGGTAATTTTTGCAGCTTAATTTGAGCTTCCCATTTTTGCTCTTCAGTAGAGTTTATATCGAGAACAATAGCTTTAAGCTCAGCTCTTTTTTGAGCATATTTAGCTACTAACTTTTCTCTCTTTAACTCTCTCTGAATCATAGATTTTTTTGCCATTTAAAACCTCAATTTAATTATGATTTAAAAGGAAAACCAAAAGCTCTTAGCAAAGCTCTTCCTTGGTCATCATTTTTAGCAGTAGTCGTTATTGAAATATCTAAACCTCTAATGATATCAATTTTATCGTAATCAATTTCTGGGAAAGAGATTTGTTCTCTCATACCCAAACTATAATTACCTCTACCATCAAAAGACTTAGGACTTAACCCCCTAAAATCTCTAATTCTAGGGACAGCAATTGTTATAAGCCTATCTAAGAACTCATACATACGCTCGCCTCGTAACGTAACTTTACAGCCTATTGGCCAACCATCACGTATTTTAAAACCAGCGATAGATTTTTTAGACTTAGTAACAACTGGCTTTTGCCCAGCTATTGCTGTCAAATCGTTTAGAGCAAAAGTCATAATCTTTTTATCTTTTGCTGCATCACCAACACCCATATTAAGAGTAATTTTCTCAATACGAGGCACTTCCATTATATTATCCAATTTAAGCTCATTTTTTAACTTAGCAACAAGCTCTTTTTGATAATGATCTTTTAATCTTGCCATAAAACTTATTCCTATAAGTCTACAAGCTCGCCATTAGACTTAAAGTAGCGAACCTTTTTCTCATCAACAAATTTATAACCCACTCTATCAGCTTTCTGTGTAGCTGGGTTAAAAATAGCAACATTCGACGCATCTATAGGAAGCTCTTTTTCAACAACTCCACCTTCGATACCTCTATTTGGATTTGGCTTAACGTGCTTTTTAACAACATTTACGCCTTCTACCAAAACCAAAGAACCACCTTTAGCGAATGATTTAACTACGCCTCTGCGACCCTTGTCTTTCCCGGCAATGACTATTATGTCATCACCTTTTTTTAATCTATTCATTACCTACACCTCAATAAATAATTATAGTACTTCTGGTGCTAAAGATACAATCTTCATAAACTTTTCAGAACGAAGTTCCCTTGTAACTGGGCCAAAGATACGCGTGCCAATTGGCTGACCATTAGCATTTAATAGTACAGCTGCATTATTATCAAAACGAATCAAAGAACCATCTTTTCTGCGTACACCTTTAGCAGTCCTAACAACCACAGCGTTATACACATTTCCTTTTTTAGCCTTACCTTTTGGAGAAGCTTCTTTCACCGTAACCTTGATAACATCACCTATAGATGCATACCTACGATGAGAGCCTCCCAACACCTTTATACACTCAACTCTCTTAGCGCCACTATTATCAGCAACTTGGAGCTCTGTCTGCATTTGAATCATACAAATAACCCTTATTTATTATTATATAAAGACTGCAGTGACTTTTTGCAGCCCAATAAATATATCAATAAACAAAAATAAAATCAAATTTATTATTTTTCTCTACGAATAATATCTACTAAACACCATCTCTTAGTTTTTGAATAAGGCCTAGTTTCCTTAAACCTAATAACATCACCTTTTTTACATTCATTTTTTTCATCATGAATATAATATTTAGTAGTTTTTTTCACAAACTTACCAAGCACAGGGAATTTAACATATCTTTCAGCTTTTACAACTACTGTTTTATCCATACCATCGCTAGAGACTTTACCCTCTAGTAGTCTAACCTTATCACTCATCTTATAGACACCTATCTACTCTTTTCTGATATTATTGTATTTATACGAGCAATATCTTTTTTTGCACTTTTAAATAAGTGATTTTTCTTTAATTGCCCTGTACCCTTTTGCATACGAAGCGAGAATAACTGTTGTAACAACTCGATTTTAGCTTCTTGCAACTGGTCAATACTTTTACCTCTATAATCTTTTAAAGTATCTTTTCTCTTCATTACATCACCTGCTTTTCAACAAAAGTTGTCGACACTGGCAACTTAGCAGCCGCTCTTTCAAAAGCTTCACGAGCCAACTCTTCTTTAACACCAGTAATCTCATATAGCACACGTCCTGGTTGAATTTGAGCAACCCAATACTCAACTGAACCTTTACCTTTACCCATACGAACTTCCAAAGGCTTTTGTGTAATAGGCTTATCTGGAAAAATTCTTATCCAAACCTTACCACCACGCTTGATATGACGATTGATTGCTCTTCGTCCCGCCTCTATTTGTCTAGCAGTAATTCTACCTCTAGATGTTGCCTGAAGACCAAACTCACCAAAGCTTACTTTATTGCCTTTATGAGCCAAGCCTCTATTACGCATCTTTTGCTGTTTACGAAACTTTGTACGCTTAGGCTGTAGCATTATCTAGCTCCTTTTTTATTATTTTTCTTCTCAGCCAATTGACCCGGAAGAATTTCTCCTTTATAAATCCAAGCTTTAACACCAATAACACCATAAGTTGTTAAAGCTTCAGCTGTAGCATAATCAACATCTGCTCTAAAAGTCTGTAGCGGAACCCTACCATCTCTAGCCCATTCAGAACGAGCTATTTCAGCACCACCTAAACGGCCACTTACCATAATTTTGATTCCTTTAGCTCCTGACTTCATAGCAGCTTGCATAGCTTTTTTCATAGCTCTTCTGAACATCACTCTTTTTTCTAATTGTTGAGCAACACTTTCAGCCACTAATTTAGCCTCTAATTCTGGCTTACGAATCTCTTCTATGTTAATTTGTACAGGAATACCCATTAACTTATGCACTTCTGCACGTAATTTTTCAACATCCTCGCCTTTTTTACCAATCACAATCC
Source organism: Allofrancisella frigidaquae (assembly GCF_012222825.1). NCBI lineage: Bacteria > Pseudomonadati > Pseudomonadota > Gammaproteobacteria > Thiotrichales > Francisellaceae > Allofrancisella > Allofrancisella frigidaquae. The sequence goes on from NZ_CP038017.1 coordinate 1,482,056, forward strand.
CAGGTCTTGCTGTATGAATTGTGATTTTAGCATTTTGAGCAGGTCTCTCTATTTGGATTTTACTTACTGCTGCAGACGCCAGCTTCTTATGTAAAAACTCTCTTACCTTAATGTCTTCATTAAGCTTTGTAGCGTAACTAGAGGAGTCTGCATACCAAGTTGAACGCCAGTCTCTTATATAACCCAAACGAATTCCATTAGGATTTACTTTTTGACCCATTATTACTACACCTCTTAATTTTTCTCAGCAACTTTCACAGTAATATGTGAAGTTCTTTTTAAAATACGATTACCCCTACCTTTAGCTCTTGCTTCAAAACGCTTCATAGTAGGACCTTCATCTACAAATACAGTTGAGACATATAAAGAGTCAATATCCATACCGTCATTATGCTCAGCATTAGCGATTGCAGAGTTTAAAACTTCTTTTATTAAAACCGCTGCTTTTTTATTACTAAAAGACAAAATATTAAGAGCTCTTTCTACTGGCAATCCTCTAACTTGATCAGCAACCAATCTGCATTTTTGAGCCGAGATTCTTGCAAATTTTAATTTAGCTTGTACTTCCATGTATATAACCCCAACTATTTCTTCTTAGCTTTTTTATCAGCCGCATGGCCACGATAGTTACGAGTTATAGCAAACTCTCCTAACTTATGACCCACCATTTCTTCTGTCATAAGAATTGGCACATGTTGCTGACCGTTATGTACAGCCATGGTTAAACCTATCATATCTGGCACGATCATTGATCTTCTTGACCAAGTTTTGATCGGCTTTTTAGAATTACTTTCTTGCGCTTCAAAAACCTTTTTTAGCAGATGATGATCTACAAAAGGTCCTTTTTTTAACGAACGAGGCACACCCTTCTCCCTAATTACTTACGTTTTTGAACAATTAATTTATTAGAGCGCTTATTTTTACGCGTCTTATAACCTTTTGTAGGTACGCCCCAAGGTGTAACAGGATGTCTACCACCTGAAGTACGACCCTCTCCACCACCATGTGGATGATCTACCGGGTTCATAGCCACACCTCTAACAGTAGGCCTAATCCCTCTCCAACGCTTAGCACCAGCCTTACCTAGAGATTTTAGGTTATGTTCAGAGTTAGATACAACACCAATAACAGCTCTACAATCTAAAAGCACCCTTCTCATCTCACCTGATCTTAAACGAATAATTGCATATGCATTATCCTTACCAACAAGCTGAGCGAAAGTCCCTGCGCTTCTAATCATCTGAGCACCTTTCTTAGGCTTCATTTCTAGATTATGAATTACTGTACCTAAAGGGATATTTCTAAGTGGCATGCAATTGCCAACAGCCACATCAACTTTCTCACCAGAAATTATTGACATGTCTTTACTTAGACCCTTAGGTGCAATCACATATCTTCTCTCACCATCAGCATATAAAACTAAAGCAATATTTGCACTACGGTTAGGATCGTATTCAATCCTTTCAACCTTAGCTACAATATCATCTTTATTTCTTTTAAAGTCAACTATACGATAGTGCTGCTTATGACCACCGCCTTGATGACGTACTGTTATTCTACCAGTGTTATTTCTACCAGCATTTTTTTTCTTTACTTCTACCAAACCTTTGAATGGCTTACCTGTATGTAATTCTGTATTTTTTACGCTCACTACGTGACGACGGCCAGGTGAAGTAGGTTTAGCTTTTTTTATTTCAATCATGACTTACAAACCTTCTTAAAATTACTCTGCACCAACAAAATTGATATCATGCCCTTCAGCAAGCTTCACATAAGCTTTCTTCCAAGCTTTTGTTTTACCCTCAATACGGCCAAATTTTCGTGCTTTACCCTTCACATTAAGGATATTAACTGATTCAACCTTAACTTCAAATAGCTGCTCAATTGCATCTTTAACATCATACTTGTTAGCGAACCTAGCAACCTCAAACACAACTGTAGAATTAGCATCTGATAAACCATAAGTTTTGTCAGAAACATGAGGTCTTACAACAGTTTTTAATATTTTTTCTTGAGAACTCATACTAATTTCTCCTCTATTTCTTTTATTGCCTTTTTAGTAACAACTACATTTTCAAAGCACACCAAAGAAACTGGGTTAATATCTACAGAATCACACACAGCCACATTCTTAAGGTTTCTTGAAGAAAGGTATAAGTTCTCATCAAACTCCTCAACGCCAACCACAAAAAGCACATCCTTAAGACCCAAAGTATCAACCATAGCTTTAAATTCTTTTGTTTTTGGAGTTTCTAACTTCATTTCTTCAACAACAATCATTCTACCTGATCTTAGCAACTCAGATAAGATTGATTTAACTGCTCCAGCATACATCTTACGATTAACTTTTTGTTTATAACTTTTAGGTTTAGCGGCAAATGTAACTCCACCCTTTCTAAAGATAGGAGAGCGGATGGTCCCAGCTCTAGCCCTACCTGTACCTTTTTGTCTCCAAGGCTTTGCTCCACCACCAGAAACTTCTGATCTGGTTTTCTGAGCTTTTGTACCTTGACGAGCACCTGCCATATAGGCAACAACAACCTGGTGAATTAAAGACTCGTTATAGTCGATTGCAAAAACATTATCTGCAACATCAACGGAACTAGCCTCTTTACCAGTTAATGATTTAATATTTAAGTCCACAATAACTCTCCGGTATTTTAATATTTAATCTACTAACTCTTTACTGCTGAAGAAACTATAACATCTCCACCAACCGCTCCTGGAATACCACCTTTTAAAAGAAGTAAACCATTTTCTGCATCTACTCTTACAACCTCAAGTGACTGGATAGTAACATTCTCATTACCCATATGCCCAGCCATTTTCTTGTTCTTAAAAACTCGGCCTGGAGTTTGGTTCTGACCAGTAGAACCATGCACCCTATGAGATAAAGAGTTACCGTGAGTAGCATCTTGTGTACTAAAATTATGGCGCTTTACAGCACCTGCAAAACCTTTACCTTTAGATACACCTCTTACATCAACTTTTTGACCAGCCTCAAACACTGTAGCATCAAAAGATGAACCAACTTGGTATTTATCATCACCCTCGATTGTAAATTCCCACAAACCTCTCCCTGGCTCTACACCAGCTTTAGCGTAGTGCCCAGACATAGGCTTATTTACATTAGAACGTTTTTTAAAGCCAGTAGTTACCTGAATAGCATTATAACCATCCTTCTCAACAGTTTTAACTTGCGTAACCATATTTGGCTCCACATGGATAACTGTTACAGGTATAGAAACACCATCTTCAGTAAAAATACGAGTCATACCACATTTGCGACCAACTAATCCTAAAGACATTATTTAATCCTCTATTATTATTATATTAACTCCATGATTGCGATTGACCACAGAGACCTAATAGCTACTTTTTGGAATTTCTGAAATTATATTCAAAAAAGTAACGTATATATTAGCTTAAACTGATCTGAACATCAACACCTGATGCTAAATCTAATTTCATAAGAGCATCCACAGTCTTATCTGTAGGCTCTACGATATCAATCAATCTCTTATGAGTTCTTATCTCATACTGATCTCTTGCTTTTTTATTTACGTGAGGAGAAATCAAAATTGTAAATCTTTCCTTACGAACTGGTAAAGGAATAGGTCCCTTAACTTGTGCCCCTGTTTTTTTAGCAGTATCAACTATTTCTTGCGTAGAAACATCAATAAGCTTATGATCAAAGGCTTTCAATCTAATTCTAATACGTTGATTATTTATAGCCATTTTTTATTTCCTTTTAATTATGAGTTACGAGATTTTATAATTTCAACAGCGATATTATTTGGCACTTCCGCGTACTTTTTAAATTCCATAGAGAAAGAGGCTCTACCTTGACTCATAGAGCGTACGTTAGTTGCATAACCAAACATCTCCGCAAGAGGAACTAAAGCACTAACCACTCTACCACTTGGATTTTCATCCATACCTTCAATAATACCCCTTCTTCTATTTAAATCACCCATAACATCACCAAGATAATCCTCTGGAGTTACAACTTCAACCTTCATGATAGGCTCTAAAATACAAGCGTTAGCTTTTTTAGCACCTTCTTTGAGAGCCATGGAACCAGCAATCTTAAATGCCATTTCAGATGAGTCAACATCATGATATGAACCATCAAACAGTGTAGCTTTAACACCTATCATAGGATAGCCCGCTAAAACACCATTTGACAATTGCTCTTCGATACCCTTAGATACAGAACCTATATACTCTTTAGGAACTACACCACCAACGATAGCATCAACGAACTCATAAACTTTATCTTCACCATTCTCATCCTGGCCAGATAACGGTTCGAATTTCACATATACATGACCATATTGACCACGACCACCCGACTGACGAACAAATTTAGACTCTTGCTCAACAGTTGATCTAATAGTTTCTCTGTATGCAACTTGTGGATTACCAACATTTGCCTCTACTTTAAACTCACGTCTCATACGATCAACAATAATATCTAAGTGAAGCTCGCCCATTCCAGAAATAATTGTCTGACCACTTTCTTCATCAGTTTTAACTCTAAATGAAGGATCTTCCGCAGCCAATTTACCTAAAGCAATACCCATCTTCTCTTGATCTGCTTTTGTCTTAGGCTCAACAGCAACAGAAATAACTGGCTCAGGGAATTCCATTCTCTCAAGAACCACTACTTTATCAAGATCACACAATGTATCACCAGTAGTTACATCTTTAAGGCCAATACAGGCAGCAATATCACCAGCCCTAACTTCTTTAATCTCTTCACGCTTATTAGCATGCATCTGAACTATACGTCCTACACGCTCTTTCCTACTCTTAACAGGGTTATAAACCGCATCACCAGACTTAAGAACACCAGAATAAACACGTATAAATGTAAGGTTACCAACAAATGGATCAGTAGCTAATTTAAAGGCCAATGCCGCAAAAGGCTCATCATCAGAAGATCTTCTTGCTGCCGGCTGACCATCTTCAGTTTCACATTTAATAGCAGGAACTTGGTTAGGTGCCGGCAAATAACGCACAACACCATCAAGAACAGCTTGAACACCCTTATTTTTAAATGCCGAGCCACAAAAAGCTAATACAATTTCGTTAGAAATCACACGTTTACGCAAACCTTCATGGATTTCTTCTTCAGTAAGTTCGCTCTCTTCCAAGTACTTTTCCATAAGCTCTTCCGAAGCTTCAGCAGCAGCCTCTACCATTTCCATACGAAGCTCTTCTGCTCTATCTTGAAGTTCTGCGGGAATATCAACAAGCTCATAAGTAAGACCCATGTCTTCTTCATTCCACATAATAGCTTTCATTCTAACAAGATCTATTACACCCTTAAAATCTTCCTCAGCACCTATATTTAGCTGTACAGGAACAACTTTTGCTTTTAATCTAGTTCTAATCTGAGCACAAACTCTTTCAAAGTCAGCTCCAGATCTATCCATTTTATTAACAAATACTATTCTAGGAACACCATACTTATTTGCTTGGCGCCATACAGTTTCTGATTGAGGCTCAACACCTGAAGAACCACAAAAAACAACCACAGCGCCATCAAGAACACGTAAAGAACGCTCTACTTCAATTGTAAAATCAACGTGGCCTGGAGTATCAATAATATTTATACGATGCTCATCAAATTGTTGATCCATACCTTTCCAAAATGTAGTAGTCGCAGCTGAAGTAATTGTAATACCTCTTTCTTGCTCCTGCTCCATCCAGTCCATTGTAGCAGCACCATCATGTACCTCACCTATCTTATGAGATAAACCTGTATAAAAAAGGATACGCTCAGTAGTAGTAGTTTTACCTGCATCAACATGAGCACAGATACCAATATTTCTATATTTCTCTAAAGCAGTTTTACGAGACACTATCTTTCTCCTTAATTACCATCTAAAGTGAGCAAACGCTTTGTTAGCTTCTGCCATCTTATGAGTATCCTCTCTTTTCTTGACAGCAGCACCCCTGCCCTCTAAAGCCTCTAGGATTTCAGCAGCAATTCTATCACCCATAGTACTCTCTTTTCTCTTACGAGCAGCTTCTATAATCCATCTCATCCCTAAAGTTTGGCGACGCTCTGGTCTAACCTCGACAGGAACTTGATAAGTAGCACCCCCAACACGGCGAGATTTAACCTCAACCATAGGACTAACACCTTCTAAAGCCTGCTCAAAAGCTTCAACCTCACTGACTGAAGCATTTTTTGCCTTAATCTTATCAAATGCGCCATATACAATTTTTTCTGCAATAGATTTTTTACCATCTAACATTATATGGTTAACAAATTTAGTAACAACCTGACTCTTATATTTAGGATCAGGTAAAATATCTCTTTTAGGAGCTCTATTTCTTCTAGACATTAATACACCTTTTTAAATTAAAGTTAAAACACAAACTAAGATTTAGGACGCTTTGTACCATACTTAGAACGGCCATGCTTACGATTATTAACACCTGAAGTGTCTAAAGCACCCCTAACAATATGGTAACGAACACCTGGCAAGTCTTTAACCCTACCACCTCTGATTAGCACTACACTGTGCTCCTGTAGGTTGTGACCTTCACCACCAATGTAACTTGTTACCTCAAAACCACTCGTTAATCTCACACGAGCAACTTTTCTAAGTGCTGAGTTAGGCTTCTTAGGAGTTGTAGTATAAACCCTTGTACACACACCCCTTCTTTGAGGACAAGCCTTCAACGCAGGAACCTTAGACTTAACAACCGATCTCTTGCGAGGGTTGTTCACCAACTGATTTATAGTTGCCATTAGTTATTATTCTCCGTTTTTTTATTATCAGTTTTAAATTTTATGTAAATTCTTAATCCCACTTTTACACAAAAATGGCATTAGACGACAATAATAACAAAAAAACAAATAAAATAAAAGAAAAATCCTACTCTTTTGCAGTACCAAAAACTGACTTAAAAGCCAGATACAAATAGTTACACATAGAATAAATTGTCAGAATGACTGCTATGTATAACATTAAAAACCCCAAAAATATAAACCAAGTATTAAAACTTGCATAATCCACTTGATAGTCAAAATTTATAGCAGGCTTGATAAGGAATATAAATAATGCTGCCATTTGTGCCGTGGTTTTAACTTTGCCCCAGCATCCAACCTTAACGACGCTACGCTGACCCAATTCCGCCATCCACTCACGTAAAGCTGAAACAACTATCTCTCTACATATCATTATAATAGCAGGAATAGTCGCCCACCAATAAGGGTACATCTCAATAAATAAACATAATGCTGTAGCAACAATTAACTTATCTGCAACTGGATCAAGAAATGCTCCTAATTTACTAGTTTGCTGCCACCTACGTGCTAAATACCCATCCAACCAATCAGTAGCTGCTCCAAACAAAAACAAAGTTGCTGTAATACCATGATGGTGAGGAAATTCAAAGTAATAGCAAATTACTATAAAAGGTATTAAAACTAAACGTCCAAAAGTTAAGATGTTAGGAATATTAAAAAACATATCTACACTCCCGTATGACCAAAGCCACCATCTGCCCTACTTGTCACATTAGAAAACTCTTCAACTAGTTCAAATCTTGCCTGCACAACTGGCACGATAACAAGCTGAGCAAACCTCATTAGGGGCTCAATCTCTATAGTTTCTTGGGACCTATTAAAACAAGAAACCTTTAGCTCACCCTGATAATCGGAATCTATAAGTCCCGTCCCATTACCCAAAACCAACCCCTTTTTATGACCCAATCCAGATCTAGGAAGGATCAAGGCTGCATAGCCAGGGTTTGCTATATTTATCGCCACACCCGTACCTATAAGCTTGCATTCGCCCGGCTTTAGAAAAACCTTTTCTTTAATACAAGCACTTAAATCAACTGCTGCTGAACCTTCCGTTCCATACGCCGGCGCCTCTTTTATATTTTCTTTATCCAAAATTTTAATCTGTATTTTCATAACAAAAGCACCTTATATAACAAAAACTCCAACCAAATAACCCAGCAATACAAATAATGGCAGCGCTGGCATATAACCATCTAATCTATCAAGTATCCCACCGTGTCCCGGTAAAATATTGCCACTATCTTTTACACCAGCAATACGCTTCATCATACTTTCAAAGACATCGCCTATGACAGATACTGCAGCAACAACAGCTAAAACCACAACCATAAATAAATACTGCACAACGCTCAAATCCATAAAGAACAAAAATACTACCGCAACAACGATTGCACCTATAAGCCCACCCAATAAACCTTCTATTGTTTTATTTGGACTTAAGCGTGGTAACATCTTTTTCTTACCAATAGCTTTACCAGTAAAATAAGCCACACTATCAGCCGCAGCAATTACCAGTATAAACATAAATATCCAAGCCACACCATTACTATGCAACACGTACAAACTTGCACAAAAAGGAGAAACAACAAAAAGTCCCATAAAAAGCATCTGGTTAGTAGTTAGAGTATCTATTTTTTGTCTTTCATACTGATTTAACTTAAATATTGCATATAGCCAAAACAATGGAAATAAAAATTGCAAATATACAAAGAAACTAGAAACCAAAAACGTTGTCGCAGAAAACACTATTAAATTTCTCACCATATCATCTTCTGGGGTTTTTGCAAGCTTCAGCCATTCATAGGCTGCCAGTATAGACACCAAAAAAACTCCCACACCAAATAAATAATCCGATGCGCAAAGTAAAAAACCAAACACAATCGTAACTAATACTATACCTGTTAATATTCTCTCTTTCATACTATCCTCTTATCTATAAAAAAACCTTAAATATGCTCTAAACTCTTGCCAAATCTTCGCTGACGGGAATGAAAATAATCTACCGCTTGTTGCATTTCCTTTTTGGAAAAATCTGGCCACATCACATCCGTAAAATACATTTCAGCATATGCTAATTGCCACAACATAAAATCACTAAGCCTAACCTCTCCACTGGTGCGAATAAGCAAATCTATAGGCAGCGTTCCACCAATTAAGTATTTTTCAAAAGAATTGCTATCTAGATCATCTGGAGATAAACCACTTAAAACCACATCTTTAGCAAAAGCTTTTGCTGCATTTACAATATCCCAACTGCCTGAGTAATCAATAGCTATCCTAAGTTCTAGACCTGTATTGCCTTTGGTTAGATCCTCACTTTGAACTATCTTTTCCAGCAATTTTTTAGACAATCTTGATCTATCACCAACTACTTTAAGGACAATGTTATTTTTATCAAGCTTTGGAGCTTTATCTTTCAGTGTTTTATAAAAAAGATCCATCAAATCCGAAACCTCTTGAGGCGGTCTAGACCAATTATCGCGACCAAAAGCAAATAAGGTAAGCACTTGTATAGAATTCTCAACACAATACTCTATCACAGCATCAACACTTGCTATTGAACTCTTATGACCAAAAACCCTTGGCTTAAGCTTTTTTCTTGCCCACCTACCATTACCGTCCATAATTATGGCAACATGTTTTAGAGCGCTATTCTCAGCCAAAGTCATAAATATATTTTGTTAACATGATGTATTGACTAAATAATAAGAAAGAACAGTTGCAAATACAAGCTTTATTCAGGAATTAAGAATTTAAACAGACATTAAGTCTTGTTCTTTTTTAGCTGCCATAGCGTCAGCTTGAGCTACCATTTTATCAGTAAGCTTCTGGATACTATCTTCTGCTCTTTTAGCTTCATCTTCTGTAATTTGCTTTTCTTTAAGCAGCTCTTTGATATCGCCGTTAGCGTCACGACGAATATTTCTAATAGAAATTCTGCCGTTTTCTGTCTCTGATTTAACAAGCTTAACAAGCTCTTTTCTTCTCTCCTCATTTAAAGCTGGCATTGGAATTCTAAGACTATCACCTAAATTAGCTGGGTTAAGCCCAAGATCAGAAGTCAAAATAGCTTTTTCAATTTTAGAAGCCAATCCTTTTTCCCAAGGTGCAATCCCCAACGTTCTGGCATCTAAAACAGTTATATTAGCAGCCTGTGAAATTGGTGTTTCAACACCATAGTAATCTATAGTGATATGAGCCAAAATGTCAGGATGTGCTCTTCCTGTTCTAATTTTTGCTAAATCATCCGCTAAAACATCTAGTGATTTAGTCATTCTAGCTTCTGCATCCCTTATAACGTCATTTATCATAAAATTTTCCTTAATTTAAAGTTACCCAAGTACCATACTTAGAATCAGTTACAGCATCAAGTAAAGCATATGGCTGACCTAAGTCAAATACGTAAATAGGTATATTAAAATCTCTACACTGAGTAAAAGCTCCTAAATCCATTACACACAACTCCTCACGCACAACCTCTTCAAAGCTAACTCTCTCAAAACGTTTAGCATTTGGATGCTTATTCGGGTCTTTATCATAAATACCATCAACTGTAGTGGCCTTAAGTAATGCATCTGCATTTATCTCAATAGCCCTAAGGCTAGCTGAACTATCTGTAGTAACAAAAGGGTTACCAGTTCCACCAGCAAATATAACTATCTTACCAGCATCTAATGCTTGATTATACTCATGTGCACTAGCAACCTTAAGTAGCCCATCAACACCTCTTGCAGAGAAAACATCAACTTCTAAACCCTCTGACATAAGCATATCACGTAATGCCAAAGCATTTATCATAGTTGCTATCATACCCATAGAATCAGCTGTAGTTCTTCTAATTTTATCGCCAAAGTTAGCTCTACCACCACGTAAGATATTACCCCCTCCGACAACTATAGCTAACCCAACGCCTAGCTGGATAAGAATTTTAATCTGATTTAAAATAGGCTGTGCAGCTTCAACGCTTATACCAAAACCATGATCTGTAGATAAAGACTCTCCACTAAGTTTGAGCAAAATGCGCTTAAACTTCGGAGTTATTTTAGAATATTCTGACGAATCGCTAGACATAAAAATTAACCTTTGATTTGGTTCATTACCTCTGTTGCGAAATCTTCTTCTTTTTTCTCGATACCTTCGCCAACGTCTAAACGGATAAAGCCAAGCACTCTTGCACCCTTATCTTTAACTAGTTTTTCAACCTTGATACTAGGATCCTTCACGAAAGCTTGACCTAAAAGAGCAACCTCATCTAAGAATTTACGAATTCTTCCTTCAATCATTTTTTCAATGATCTCCATAGGCTTACCACTTTCTTTTGCTTGAGCCGTGAAAATTTCTTTTTCTTTAGCCACAACATCAGCAGGAACTTCATCACCTGAAACAACCATAGGGTTTACAGCAGCAACATGCATAGCTATATCTTTAGCAAGCTCTTCATCACCACCTTCTAGAGCAACTACAACACCTATTTTACCACTATGAACATATGATCCTAATGTAGGAGCCTCTATAGTTTTTACTCTACGAACTTGAATATTTTCACCAATTTTTGCAATTAGTGATTTTCTTGCTTCTTCTACTGTTTCTTTATGCACGGAAAGCTTAGCAGTTAAAACTTCTTCTATATTCTGCGCGTTTGCAGTATGAGCAGCCTTAACAGCTTCTTTAGCAAAAGTTTTAAAACTTTCATCTCTAGCAACAAAGTCTGTTTCTGAATTAATCTCAAGTAGTATTGCTTTACCATCAGCAGCATAAGCTTCTATAACACCTTCAGCAGCAATACGAGACGCCTTCTTATCAGCTTTTGCCTGACCAGAAATTCTCATTTCTTCAGCAGCTTTTTCAATATCCCCATTTGTAGCAACAAGAGCTTTCTTACACTCCATCATGCCTGCACCTGTTCTTTCTCTAAGTTCCTTTACTAATTTAGCAGAAATATTTGACATTGCTTTAGCTCCTATCAGTCTTCTTTTGCTTCTGTAGTTTCTTCAGTCTTTGCTGCTATAGCTCTATCTAAACCTTGAGCGTCGATAATAGCATCGGCAAACTTACTCATATAAAAAGATATTGATTTAACCGCATCATCATTACCTGGAATAATGTAGTCAATACCTTCTGGATTAGAGTTTGTATCTACTACAGCTACAACTTTGATACCTAACTTTTTAGCTTCTTGGATAGCAATGTGCTCCTTATTACTATCGATAACCACGATAGCATCAGGAATACCACCCATTTCTTTGATACCACCAAGGACTTTCTCTAACTTTTCGATAGTTCTTAAGTTCTGTAACATTTCTTTTTTAGTTAAAGATTCTAAAGTACCATCTTCTCTCATTTTTTCTAACTGAGCTAACCTTTTGATAGATTGTCTAACAGTTTTATAGTTAGTAAGCATCCCGCCTAACCATCTGTGACTTACATATGGCATACCACATCTTTTAGCTTCAGCTTCAACTATTGATTGCGCTTGTCTTTTAGTACCAACAAAAAGTACTTTACCGCCATTAGCTACTGTTTTACCAATAAAATTTACAGCATCTTGAAAAAGTGGAACTGTTTTTTCTAAGTTGATAATATGAACCCCATGATTAATACCGAAAATATATTCGTTCATTTGCGGGTTCCAGAAAGCTTTTTTGTGTCCAAAATGCACACCAGCTGATAACATATCTTTCATTAATGACATTTGTTTTTCCTCTTTTGGGTTATTATCTAGCATCTAAACTATTTCAAATATCCTAAGACACCCCTTGAAATAGACTATAATTTAACAGATGCTTGATTTATTAAATTAAATACATACCTGCTTAAAAATACATTCAAGCTCGCCTATCATATCACAACTTAACTAAAAATTACAAAGCTATTTGGCTATTTAATTATTGTGTAAAATGCTACAATACCAAACATATTTTTAAAAAAACCTGAGATCCAAAATGATTTCTCTAATTGTTGCTTACGATAAAAACTTTGGAATCGGTAAAAAAAACTCTTTGGCTTGGAAGCTTTCTGAAGATTTAAAGAATTTTAAAAAAATAACCGAGAATAACTATATTGTAATGGGAAGAAAAACTTTTGAGTCTATCGGGAGACCCCTACCAAATCGTAAGAATATAATTTTAACTAGAGATAAAAACTACAAGCAAGATAACTGCTTAATTATTCATAGCGTAGAAGAAATAATCAATTTCTCACAAGCTAAACCTCATTATGAAATATTTATAATTGGTGGTGCTCAAATATATAAAGAATTTATAAATCTAGCTAATAGATTGTATATCACTGAAGTTGATACACAGATTAAAGATCTTGATGCATTTTTCCCCAAGTGGGATGAATCAAAATATAAACGCATAGGTCAAAAACAATACCTGAAAGATGATAAAAATGAGTTTGATTTTACATTTAATGTGTTTGAAAAAAATATAGCTGATTAAAAAAACTCCTCCAGTATAAACCTAAAAAACACTATTTAATTATAAGCCTCTATTAGCTATACTCATTTTTACTTTTATTTTTATAAGAAAAACTATCTTATATGTATAACAAAGAATTTCAAACAACCGCTTATATCTCGTTAATATATAGTTTCAGAATGATAGGACTATTTATAATATTCCCCATATTTAGCCTGTATATTGACGATCTACAATATGCTACCCCTTTTCTAATAGGCTTAGCACTGGGCATATATGGACTAACTCAAGCTATGCTACAAATTGTTTTAAGCATACTATCTGACCGCTTTGGTCGCAAACCTATAATAATGTTTGGATTAATACTTTTAATTATAGGAAGTATCATATCAGCTTATTCAACCAGTATTTATGGAATTATAATAGGTAGAGCTATTCAAGGAGCTGGAGCAATTGGCAGCACACTTACAGCGCTAGTTGCTGATACGACTAAAGAAGAAAATCGTCTTAAAGCAATGTCTATGATTGGACTATCTATTGGATTTTCTTTTATAGTGGCGATGATGCTTAGCTCTATTTTAAATAGCATTATCGGATTATCAGGAATTTTTTGGCTAACTGCTATATTTGGTGTAGCTGGAATATTTATGCTAACCAAAATTCCAACTCCTAAAACTCCTAGTTTCCACCATGAAGCTAAGACAGTGTTTAGACTAATCAAAGATGTAATCATTCACCAAGAACTGTTACGCCTTAACTACGGTATATTTAGTTTACACGCCATCTTAACGGCTCTTTTTATAATAATTCCAACTATCTTAACAAATATTTTACAAATCCCAACCAACTACCAATGGATAATATACTTGCCTGTTTTAATAATATCATTTTTCATGATGTTCCCATTTGTTATGATTGCTGAAGTTAAACGTAAAATGAGGAAGTATTTTATATTAGCAATAGCTCTACTGGCAATATGTTTAACAAGCCTAGTGTTTGGATATAGTCAAACTCTTGTAGTAAGTACTATACTTATCTTCTTTTTTGCAGCTTTTACTTTCTTAGAATCATGCTTACCATCATTAGTATCTAAAATTGCCCCTGCTGGCAGTAAGGGCACTGCTATGGGGATTTTCTCCAGTTGTCAGTTTTTCGGTATTTTTATAGGAGGTACTTTAGGAGGAATTATTTTTCATCACTTTGGAATCCTAGGAGTATTAGTACTTTGTATCCTATTAGCGCTTTCATGGTTAATAATTTCTCTAGTTATGGCTGAACCAACTTACTTAAACTCAAAAATTTATAAACTAAACTGCCATGTATCTGAAATCAAAGATCAATTAGAAAAATTTCTCCTTAAAGAAAAAGGTGTTTATGAGTCAATAGTTTGTCCAGATGAGGAAACAATTTACCTAAAAATAGATAAAAAAGAATTTAACGAGAGCTCATTTACTCATAAGTTACAAAGAGAATTTAATTGCCAACTCATTAATCCATAACCACAAAATACTGTGCTCATAAAGCTTATTTTCTTAAATTAAACTATACCAATTTGGTATACTCAAACCATTGAAAATAAAGGCTTTGAGTGAAATTTATTTTTTTGATTTTGTTAACTATTGTGTTACAATTTGAGCGTACTTTTTTAACCTAAGCTAGGGTGAGGTTGGTAACCACATGCAAGCTTAGGTTTTTAGGTTAGAAAAAGTGACTACAACCAAGCTAAGCCTATTTTTTCTTCCTCCAATTTTTAATAAAAAATCAATTTATTTGATTATTACTTCAATGAATGACTAAGGAGAAAACAATATGTTACCAACGCTTATGTCTGTAGACCTTGCAAGATGGCAGTTTGGTCTAACGGCATCATTTCACTTCTTATTTGTACCTTTAACATTAGGTTTAACGTGGATCATATTCACTATGGAGCTTATGTATATAAGAACAGGAAAGGAAGTTTACAAAGACATGGTAAAGTTTTGGGGTAAATTACTCGGAATAAACTTTGCCTTAGGTATCATTACAGGACTTACTATGGAGTTTGAATTTGGTACTAACTGGTCTTACTACTCTCAATCCGTAGGTGATATTTTTGGTACACCTCTAGCTATCGAAGGGCTTGCTGCATTTATGCTTGAGTCGACTTTTGCTGGGTTGTTTTTCTTTGGCTGGGATAAGCTATCAAAAAGACAGCATTTATTAGCTACTTTTTGTATGGCTATAGGATCAAGCTTCTCAGCTCTTTTAATCTTAGTAGCAAACGGGTACATGCAACACCCTGTTGGTTCTGAGTTTGTAGCGTCAACTATGAGAATGGAAACTGTTAGTTTATTAGATGTATTTTTAAATCATACTGCTCAAACCAACTTTGGTCATGTAATGACTGCTGGTTATACTACTGCAGCAATGTTTGTTGTAGGAATTAGTGCATACTATATAATTAGAGGTCGCGATCTAGCTTTTGCTAAAAGATCTCTAGGTATAGGACTTGGCTTTGGCTTAGTGACATGTATCGTTGCGATACTTTTTGGTGATGCAAACGGTGTTGATGTTTTTAAAGTACAACCATTAAAAATGGCTGCTATCGAAGCAGAATGGGAAACATCAAAGGCTCCTGCTGCATTTAATGCTGTAGCTTTACCAAGCCAAAAAGAACAAAAAAACAATTACGCTGTCGAAATTCCAGCTGTATTGGGATTGATAGCAACTCACTCTACAGATGTACAAATCCCTGGCGTTAAAGCAATATTATACGGGAAAATGACAGCTAATGGCTCTAGAGATCCAAACTTTGCTTACTACAGAAATATAAAAACTGGCATAACTGCTGGTGTTTCTCCGGAAGAAGCCGCTGCTAACCCAAGTATTTATGAAAAAGTCCCTTCTGCTTTAGTAATGATAAAACAAGGTGGTTTAGCTTATGCAGATCTTCTAAAATGGAGAGAATCTGGTCACAACGATGATAAACCAAACAGTAACTATAAATATTACAATAACCCTGAATATCAAAGATATATCGGTTTTGGTAAAATGTTAACACAAGCAGCTACAGAAAAATATGGTGTAGCTGATTCTACAACTATCGCTAAAGCTGCTAATGACTCAGAGCTAGTTAAATCAGTTGCTACAAACATGGTTCCTGACGTTGCTAGTGTTTTTTGGAGTTTCAGGGTAATGGTATTTATAGGGTTCTTTATGTTTGGGTTGATAATAGTTGGTCTAATCTTACTAATTAGAAACATTCTAACTAGCAACGCCTTTACTAGGTTTACTTTAAGGATTATGACATGGTCAATACCTTTACCATTTATAGCATGTTTAGCAGGATGGTATGTAACAGAACATGGACGCCAACCTTGGACAGTATACAATGAATTACCTACTAGTATTAGCTCATCTGCTTTAACTTCTATAGATATAGCAACATCTATGGCGATCTTCTTACTAATAGATACTGCTTTATTTGCTGTATTACTATTTTTAATGTTCAAATATGCCAAACTTGGCCCTAGTTCACTAGGAACTGGTAAATATCATTTTGAACAAAACAAACAAGATAAATAAGGAGAGGTAAATAAATGTTATTAGATATTTTACAAGTTATCTCTTGGCTAGTTGTAGGAGTTTTGATATTTTTAGTAGCTGCTACAGTTGGTTTTGATTTTGGTGTAGGAATTCTAGCTAAATTTGTAGGCAAAGATGACTATGAAAAAAGAGCTATTATAAACATTGTTGGTCCTACTTGGGATGGAAGCCAGGTTTGGTTTATCACAGCAGGAGGAGCAATTTTTGCAATATGGCCTCAAGTATATGCTACTAGTTTCTCTGGCTTATATATTGCGATTTTAGTGGTGTTATGGGGATTATTCCTAAGACCGCCAGCTTTTGAATACAGAAAAAAAGTCAATAACCAAAAATGGAAGAATTTCTGGGACTGGATGCTAGTTTTAGGTAGTGTAATTCCTATTGTTGTAATGGGAGTTGCTATTGGTAATTTGTATCTAGGGTTTCCTATAGCTTATGATGACACAGCAAGATTAACTTATGGTACAATAGTGAATGGACAATACCAATCTATGTGGATTACGTTGCTTCACCTATTATCACCTTTTGCTTTGTTATTTGGTGTATTTGCTTTAATCATGACTCTTATGCATGGTTCAGCTTACGCAAAATTAAGAACCGCGGGTACATTAAGAGATAGATTTAGAAAAGTAACTAACGTATCAGCTATGACTTATATACTAATATTTATAATAGCTGGTATCTGGATTACTTTTATCCCTGGTTATCAATATACCCCAAATGCAAACTTAGTAAATATGTCTGATGCTCTGCATCACCCTTTCACATCTGGTACTGTATCTACTAACGATTCTTGGTATTATAATTTTAACCATGCACATATTTGGATGTGGTTTGCTCCGATATTAGCTGTAGTTGGTGCCTTGCTTGTAATTAAATTTAACAAACAAGATAAAGATGGATTTGCGTTTCTAGCAAGTACGGCTTCTATATTAGGTGCTATATTAACTGTTGGATTTACACTATTCCCATTTATCATGGTATCTAATGTTGGTGTGCATCAATATAGCTTAACAATCTGGAACGCTAGTAGTAGTCAAACTTCTTTAATAGGTATTTTGTGTGCTGCAGTGATAATCCTACCCATCATCTTTAGCTATACATTCTTT